>JAKPRU010001245.1 GCA_029557025.1 Candidatus Omnitrophota bacterium
CAGACCTGTTCAGACACAACTCCACACCTGTAGTGGAAACCGGTATAATGGGAATTGAGCGGGGGAACACCCCGTCCCTCCTCTGTTGTTACAACGGGAACGATCACTCGCGCATAGTAGACACGTATGCGGGCGAGACGCAAGTCAAAAGAACAACCCCTCATAAAGGCTTGCGTCTGAAAAGGCCGTATGTGCCGGCTGTCACGCCATGATCAGCCGATTCCCCGATTGAGCGGCATGAAAGACTTCGGATGTTCTCCGCAGCCATTCAGAGCACGGATTGTATCCGCCTCCTCAGTTCTTCTTTGGGAAGTGCGCCCGTCACCGTATTCACCATCGTCCCGTTCTTGAAGAAGATGAGACTCGGAATAGAGCGGATACCATAGTGTGACGACATTACAGGGTTCTCGTCCACATTGAGCTTGGCGATCTTTACCCTGCCTGAAAATTCCCCTGCCAGCTCTTCGAGCACCGGCGCAACCATGCTGCACGCCCCGCACCACGGCGCCCAGAAATCGACGAGCACCGGCCCGGGATAACCAAGCACCTCCTGCCGGAAATTCCAATCGGTTACCTTGACGGGGCGGGCCTGCGAGCTGGTGAACAACTCAGACGGCAACGGCACACGACATCTCCCGCACCGGGCTTTTGTGCCTGTTTTCCAGGCGGGAATGCGGTTTTTCGTCCCGCACTGCGGGCATCTGACGATCACATCACTCTGGTTCATCGCGGTTCCCCTTTCTTCCGGATAAGCACATGAATCTCTTTGTCTGTACATCCCTGTTTCATTTTCATAGGGTCGTTCACTTTGTTTTCCAAGGATCGGCGCCTTGAGGTCCATTTTACGAACGGAACCGCTCATTGTTATCAGAGTTTCATCCACCTGGATACACATTGATATTGACAGCTCAATCGGGATCATGTATTGATTTGGCAGATTGACATGCCTGTCAAAAAAGCGGACGCCGTCATTCCGAGGGAGGATACATTGAGAGTGAGGGCAGTTCTTATTTGTATAGTATAAATATAAAGGAGATTTCTTGTATGAATCAGTTCCGCGAGATAACTATGAGTGAACTCATCAGGGAAACTGCATCCCGGTACCCGGACAATGACGCCCTGGTCTATCCGGCGGCGTCTCTGCGGCTGACCTACTCGGAGTTTGAGAAGAAATGCGTCGAGACAGCCAAGGGATTCATGGCCATCGGGGTCAAGAAGGGCGATCATGTCTCGGTGTGGACCACCAATATCCCGGAGTGGTTGTATCTGCAGGTCGGCCTGGGCATGATCGGCGCCGTGCTGGTGACCGTGAACACGAACTACAAGTCCAGCGAGCTCGAATATATCCTCCGGCAGTCGGATTCAACGACCCTGGTACTCATTGAGCAATATCGGGACACGAATTACTACGAAACGACCCGCACCGTGATCCCCGGGCTTGACGGCATGAAGGCCGGCTCTGTGAAGTCGGAG
>JAKPRU010001247.1 GCA_029557025.1 Candidatus Omnitrophota bacterium
TTGAAGGCAAACTGCGGGCGGAACTGATGCGCGGGGATGCTGCAGAGAGGATCGCGGATATCAGCGCCCATATCGAACCGCGCAACACCGAAGCGACACAGGGCAGGCCTCTGGATCCCGTCAAAGCAGACGCATACAGGCTAAGAATCGCCGCGAACCTGCAGGGGCTGCGGCCATGCCGCGGGATTCAGAATGTCGAACTGCACGAGGTCGAGGACCGCATCTACCTCTCCTTCCATTTGCTGATTGACGCCGGCATACCTATTGCGGCCGTACATGACATCGCGGAGCGAATGGAAGGCCGCCTCCGCAACGAATTCCCCGAACTCGGCCGCATCGTTATTCATACCGAGCCGTTCCATTCCTGAAGCTGCTGGAACCGGAATCCGCAAAAGCAGCCACAGATTGCACGGATTTCACGGACTTTCACCCCGAGGGAGAATTTGATTCGAGAATTGCGTCGGCCTGAAGGGCCGCCGGAAAGATAGCTCCGGGCGCAGCCCGGAGATGCGAGAAAGGGCGAATGCGAGCCCGGGACGGGCGAAAGATGTCTGCAATATCCTTTTCTTTCGGCCGTTCCGGGCTCGCTAACTTGCTGCTCGCAACCGGGGGGTCTCCTCGCTGCCTGCGGCAGCTCGGTTCACCCGCGGCTATCTTTCTATTGCCGCTCCGCGGCTATATCGCTGTGCGGGGCAGGCCAAAGCCACCCCTTCTATCGATTACTACCGGCCTTGGCCCAATAGGGAACCATATTTCTGTTGTCTTCGATCTCCCGCTGCCCGAATATAATACACCTAATAATCCGGACGAATGCGACGAGGGAAAAATGGGACACAGCGTCATTTTAATAGTTGCCAATGAGCCGAGTGAAGAAACTGAAGCGGAGTACAACGAGTGGTACAACGAAAAGCATGTCCCGATGATGTTCCGATTTAAGGGCATGAGAAAAGCCAGCCGATACCGACTGGCCGGAGAAAACAAGGAGTGCTCGCGATACCTGGCGATTTATGAATTTAACAGCAAAGAGGATCTCGAAGCGTTTCCCAAGAGCTCCGAGTTTGCCGAAGCGGTCCGGGATTTCGACGAGAAATGGAAGGACGGGGGATTCGAGCGGAAGTGGGGCGGTTCCTACGAGCTTATCAAGTCCTGGGAGAAAATGGACCTGACCCGGTAGCAAAATCCCGATCCAGAGTGTGCACGGTCGCATTGTGCGACGGGTACGCGGCTATGTCCGCTAAGATGCATAACGCGTGTTTTGCAGACGGAAGGCCTATGAACAAAATGAGACTAATCGGATGGATTATTGTCGCCGTTATCGGCCTGCTTGTGGTCGTTCAGTGCAAAGGCAGGAATGCACCCAAGCTGGGCAAAGACCCGGTCCAGAGTGTCATTGCTGCCATGACTCTTGCGGAGAAAGCATATTTTGTCACCGGCACGGGGATGGATTTGCCCGGTCTGCCGACGGCAACAAATTCG
>JAKPRU010000727.1 GCA_029557025.1 Candidatus Omnitrophota bacterium
AAAGGAAGCCTGGGAGAAGCGGGCCAGGGATTTGAGAGACCACATTCGCGTCTCCTGTGGTCTCTGGCCGGAACCGAAACGATATCCGCTCAATGCGCAAGTCTTCGAGCGGATTGAGCGCGACGGATACAGCATCGAAAAAGTGTATTTTGAAAGTTGGCCGGGCTTTTTTGTCACGGGTAATCTCTATCGCCCATTGGGAAAAACGGGACCGTTTCCGGCCATCGCCTCGCCGCATGGACACTGGGAAAAAGGCCGCTTGGCTAATGACGAGCGCGTGTCTGTGCCGGGCCGTTGCATCAACTTTGCCCGCCAGGGATACGTTGTTTTCTCCTATGACATGGTGGGGTATGTAGATAGCAAACAACTCACCCATGACCACTGGGATTCCCGCGCCCACCTGTGGGGTGTGTCAAATATGGGTATCCAAACCTGGAACAGCATCCGTGTGCTGGATTTCCTGGAATCCCTGGAGGATGTGGATAAAGACCGAATCGGCTGTACCGGAGCCTCCGGCGGCGGCACGCAGACTTTCATCCTGACCGCGCTGGATGACCGCCTGAAAGTGGTCGCGCCGGTGAATATGATCTCGGCGCACATGCAGGGCGGTTGCACATGCGAGAATGCGCCGAATCTGCGCACCGATGCCTTCAACGTGGAGATCGGCGCGCTGGCCGCTCCGCGCCCCCTGGTTATGGTGTGCTGCACCGGCGACTGGACCGATGAAACTCCATTCAATGAATTCCCCGCCATCCAAAGCATTTATCACCTCTTCAATGCGGAAAACCACGTCGATTACCATGAGGTCGATGCCGGACACAATTACAACAAAGAAAGCCGCGAGGCGGTCTATGCCTGGTTCGGCAAATGGTTTCTCGAAGAGAACGATCCCGCAAAGTTCAAAGAGCAACCATTTACTGTGGAAAAGGACGAGGATCTCCAGGTCTTCGCACGCCGCCCCATGCCCGACACCGGCATGAATTGGCAGACGTTGACAGATTTAATTGTTCGAGAATCCAAACAACAGCTCGCCGATCTCCAGCCAGGCAATCCAACGGAGCTGAAAGAATTTAAAAGGAAAATGGAACCGGCATTCCGGCATGCTGTGGGAGCCGAAATGCCTTCTCCCTCCCGTGTTGAGTTCCAGCGAACCGGAAGGTCAAAGCGGGATGGGTATACCATCCATTCATTCCTTGCGGGCAGAAGGGGCAAAGAAGAACGCATCCCCGTTCTTTTGTATTACCCTGCAACCATCGGGGAACCTCCCTCTGTGAAACATCCGGCGACCCTCCTGGTCCATCCCGACGGCAAACGGTATTTCGCGGATACCTCCGAGGGCAATCCCGGCCCACTGATCTCCGCGCTCCTGGAGAAAAAGCATATCGTGGTCGCAATGGACCCCTTCCTCTGCGGGGAATACCAGACCCCATGGGCCGCTACCTCGCGTGATGAGAGTGACAAGTTCTTCGCCGTTTACAACCACACCGACTTGTCGTGCCGAATTCAGGATATCCTGACCACGATAGCCTTTGTGGAAGCATGGGGGAATGTGGAGTCGATCAACCTGGTCGGTTTGAGCGAAGCAGGGCTGTGGTGCCTGCTGGCGCGTGGCCTGGCTCCGGATGTGCGCTCGCTTATGGTCGAAATGGGCAACGCGGATCTTGACGCAGACGATACGTGGCTGGGTGAACTCTATATCCCCCTGATCCGAAAAGTCGGCGATTATCGCACTGCGGTGGCCTTGGGCGCTCCGGGAAGGCTGTTCCTTCTTGCCGGCGGGGCCAAGACCGATTTCCCGGATATATCAGCGCTCTATAAAAGCATAAATGCGGAACGGAACATCCAAATCGACCGAACAACCCCGTCCAGGGTAGATGATCATATCGCCTGGCTGACGGAATAATTGGAGCGGAGGGCGTCTCTCCACCGGACTCTGACGGGCAAATTCTCCCTCTCCCACCGGGAGAGGGTTGGGGTGAGGGTCTCTTTCTCCCCACCCTTTCTATCCGTTCCTTTCTTGTCTTCAATCCACAATCCGCCGATCTTTCCACCCGCATGTCACCTTGAGTCCCACAGCGCATTCTCCTATCCTCATAAGGCCAGTCAATCTGTCGAATACGGATGACTCTGACAAAAACTTGGAGGAATCGGTTCTTATGAATACCAATGTGCTTATTGATGATGTCAAACGTGGCGAGCTGGTGATTCAGGCCCTTTGTTCGTATATTGTGGCATTCAACGGCCCGGATATGCGTCCGCCGGATGCGATCACATGCGCTCGATATGTCGAACAACTGACAGAGACCCTGGACAGGCTCTATCCCCGCCCAAAGAATTCGGGGGAATGAGCTGACCCATGGACCCTCGTCTCGCCAACCTTGTCGATTTGCAAAAGGCCATGGCGGTTCGACATCGCCTGGAAAAAGAAAAGGCGGAACTGCCGGAGCGAATCAAAGCCGTTGAGCAGCAGCTGGCCCAAGTCGGAGCAACTCTGCAGGAAGCGGAAGCAACTTTCAAGGAGCATGAACGTCGATTGCGCGAGAAAGAGGCCGAGTTGCAGGATGTCCAGGCCAAAGAAAACAAGATTAAGGGTCAGCTGTTTCAGATCAAGACCAACAAGGAATACCAGGCCGCGCTTCAAGAGGTCGAGAATTTTAAAGTTAAGCGGGGACAAATCGAGGAGGAAGTCCTTATTCTTCTCGACACGGTGGACGACGAAAGGCGCGTTTTGCAGGAACGGCGAGAGGAATCGAAGGCTCATGAATCCCGCCTGAAGATGACACTGGAAAGGCTCCAAAAACGCAGCGGAGAGATTGACGCCGAGTTGGCCGCCGCTGCCCAAGCTGCTGATGTCGTCGCAAGAAACGTCGATCCCGATCTTCTTGGCCGGTTTCAGCGGGTTTTCGACGCCAAGGATGGGGTTGCGCTGACACCCGCCAACGGGGATTACTGCCACTCCTGCCAGGTTCATTTGACTCCCCACGTGGTTCAAGTGGTCAAACGGGGGCAGGATTTTGTCACATGCGAGGGCTGTTCACGATTCCTCTACTGGGACAGCGAATTGGGGGACTGACCTCCGACCGTCCCTCTCGGTTTCCAGCCTCTTTTCCTGCGCGGAACTCCAATCGTTTATTTTCAAAAATCCTCAAAAAATCTCTTGCCATCCGGTTGGTTGTGGATTATACTGCTGGTCCAACAGGGGGAACATCTCGAAGTGTCTTGGGCTGTGGATATTCGTGCAGCACGGGGCACAGAGGGGAAATGCGCCCGGTCTGTTTGCGACCCGATCAATTCGCGCCTCAGACCACGCTGGAATCCCCCGCGTAGTGAAGGAGGACAGCCATGCTTTTCGAGTACAAGCTCGCCACACTGGTCACCATTACAAGCGTTTTCGGTTTGGGAGTTGTCATGGCGCTTCTTGGCTCGGTCAAGATCCGCTTGGTCGAGAAACTCAAGATCGATGATGCCCAAATGGGCAAGATGTTTTCCGTCTTTAATTTCAGTAATCTGATCTTTGTTTTGGTCGCCGGAATACTGTGTGATGCACTGGGATTCAAGGCGGTTGCCATCGCTGGGTATATTATCGGCGCGCTCGCGGTGTTCATGTTCGGCGCGGCCAAGAATTACAGCTCGGCACTATGGGCCTGCTTCCTGCTTGGTGTGGGCGGTATGTTCATGAATACTGTCGGCAACACCCTGATCGTCAACCCGGAAATCCTGTTCGAGGATGCGGCACGATCCGGGAATCTTGGGAATGTCTTCTTTGGTCTGGGAGCCTTTATCGTTCCCCTGTTAACCGCTTGGTTGTTCAAGAAAACTTCTTTTTCCAATGCGCTGAACATCGTGGCCCTGATTATCTTTGTCCCCGTGATCTTCGCGTTCGGGGCATTCCCAGAGGCGCCGGAGGGATTCAGCATTGGAGCGGCGGTCGCCTTGATCGGCCAGAAACAAATCATCCTCGGCGCCTTGGCTCTGATGTGCTACATCGCCTTGGAGTCCTCCATGGGTGGCTGGATCACCACCTACGCCAACAGCTTGGGAGCGAATGAAGCAAAATCTTCCCAAGTTCTTTCTTCTTTTTGGATTTCCCTGATGATCAGCCGTCTGGTAACCGCGCTCTTCATTGGTGGAGTTTTAATCAACCTGGATGTCAACGGCGCCTGGTTTGTGCTGTGCCTCGCCATTGTTGCTGCTGCGGCCATTTATTTGATGGTAACCGCCAAGACCCTTTCCACAGGAATCACCGCCATTATCCTCACCGGATTGGCTTTTGGGCCGTGCTTCCCAACGATTGTGGGAGTAACGCTTTCCCGCACAGAGGAGGCATTGCGTGGATCGGGATTTGGCCTGATTTTCGCGGTCGGGCTGATCGGCGGCATTTTTGTGCCCGCCTGGATGGGCGCCATCTCCAAAGGCAAAGATATCAGGAGCAGCATGAAAGTTGCCTCTGGAACCGCTGCCGTGTTGGTAGTGATTGCTTTCATTATGGGACTCACTCTAGGCGCTCCGCTCTCCATCGCGATTGCGGCTCCGGAAGAAGGCGCGGCAGTCCAGCCGGTTGAGCAGTCCGGTGTCCCGGCGGAACAGCCTCTCGCCCCAGCGGTTGAGCCGGCAGCTCCAGAAGCCCAACCTCAGATCGCTCCGGAAACTCAGCCCCAAGTTGCTCCGGAAACCCAGCCTACTCCGGAAACTCAACCTCAGACTGCTCCGGAAACCCAAGATCAGCCCACCCCGGAAACTCAACCTCAAACTGCTCCGGAAACCCACACCTCAGCCCCCAGTCCGGGACAGCCTCAATAATCACCCCGAACAATACAGGTACTCCGAAGAGGGTACGGCACAAAGCCGTACCCTCTTTTTATTCGGTATTCGACTTATTCCTCTGAAGATCGGGACTTCCCCTTGTTCCACACAACTGCCTGCACCGCAAGGCCAATCAAAAACAGCGGGAAAAACAAAGTGGGATACGATGTAACGGATGATAGCAGATGCGCACCGGTCCCTGCTGTGGCAATTATCACAATATGACGGTGCATCAGCAGAACTACAGCGGCCAGGATCAGGGCGATGGTCCCTGAAAGGAAATTGCCCAAATGCTCTTTCAGCGGCGAAAGAATCCCGATCTGCGCCATCAGGCGATAGATCAGCTCGAAATGTGGTGTCGCATACGCCAAGTACAAACAGCCGCCGATTACCGCTGTCCACAGAAGAGACTGATATAATCGAAACGACAGGTAAGCGCCGATAAATCCCAGAACAATTCCCGCTGCCAGATCGGCGATTTGGCCGCGAGGCAAGTCCACTTTCCCCTCAGTCAGGGTCAGTACCAGTCCCCAGACCGAGGCCCCGATTAGGAAACCGAAATAGAACCCGACCGCTTTGATTCCAAGGCGGTATAAATGCCAACCGAAGAACAGCAGCAACACCCCCACCACTACGCGTGGGATTGTCTCCTGCAACATCAATTCAACCTTTCTGCGTAGGACAGAAACCTCACTTTATCGGAACCCTTCTTTCTCACACGGGGCCATGACCCGGCGATTACCCGCAAACCTCAATGTCCCAACCGTAATAGTTCCGAAAAGTCTCCAGCCAGATGCGGTCCAGGATGTCCATCTCAATTTCGGTAAACGCCGACTCTTGAGTGGACCGGCAGGATATGGTCGGGCATAGCGTACAGGAATCTGCCATGGGTCCCTGCCCCAATAGCCCGGCCCGAAGCGCCTGCATCTCCGGGCTGTCCAGAATCTCATCCAGTGTCTGTGTCGCAAGGTTCCCCAGCGGCGCGTTTCGTTGCCATCCGACACACGGCCCCACAAATCCCAACGGCGTAATCACCAGCATTTCCCACGGGGAGCGACACCGTGGCTCCCCACGCCGCCTCTTCTTATATTGACCCCACGACCGACGCAAGTTCTCTTTCAGCGGCCATCGGGGAAACAGCGGCAGATAGGGAACCTGTAATCCCAACCGGTCGGCTCGTTCTTTGGCTTTCAACAGCCATTCATTGCTCAACTCTCGGCTGTCCAGAAGGCTTTCCTGGCGCATTTCCTCCGCTACGTCATATACCACCACATGACGGAAATCCACAATATCCGCGCCGAGCTCGGCCGCAAGATCAACAAAATCAACCACCTGATCGATGTTCCGTTTCATCAGAATGTAGTTGAGACGAATCCGGGGGAATGACGAATTCTCCGACTTTCGCACTGCGGCCAGTCTCCGGATATTCGCCAGCACCCGCTCCCAATTGGAACCGTGCCGGATACTTTCGTAAGTCTCTTTTTTTGAGGCATCTAAAGACAGGGAAATTTCATGCACGGGGGTTTCGATACACTTGCGGGCGATTATCTCATCGAGAAGAACCCCGTTTGTCGCAAATCCAACGCTGGGAACCTGATACGCAGCGGTTTTGTCCAGGAACGAGGGGAAATCCCGGTTCATCAACGGCTCAAATCCGCAGGAGAGATACAGGGCGTTTGTGCGCGGGAACACATCGGCGGCTATGCGCTGAAAGAGGTCCCATGACATGGTTTTCGGCAAACGGCGAAGCCGCTCTGCAATCTGAGGCGGCTTCCGGGCATAACGCTCCTCTTCATAGGCTATCAGACACATCGTGCAGCGCAGATTGCACCGTGCCGTTGTGTCCATGGAGACTTGAAAAGGACGCTCGTTTATCATGCGGATAGATTAACAACAGCGAATCTTCCGGCAAGGGATCAAACACCCGGAAAACACTCACCCAATTCCCTCGCTCTCTCCTTCTGTGATCCCGGCACAAAAACGAAAACGGGAGGAAAGAATCATTCCTCCCGTTCGATGTGCTTGTATTTCCGGGCGGTTATATCCGCCCGGCAAGGTATTCGGGCGCTACGAAAAACTCCCCGTCCAGGAATCCCAACGCCTCATAAGCGCCGCGAAGTGTTTCCAGCGTGTCCTCCACCGCCCGCTTACGTGGGAACAGCTTCTTTTCAGATATGCAGGCCTTTAAGACACGGCTCTTCGCCAATCTCAACCCATGGTCTACGAAGAGCTTATAGATGAACAGAAGGCGATCCCGCATCATCTGATCGTCCTCGCAGACGATGACTTCGATCAACGGTTTCAGCAAATGCTCCCGTGCGCTGGGGGTTCCGGGATCAGCGTTCAATGTAACCTGACTGGCGATCTGATCCCGGGCGAATTGCAGGAAGTAGCTCAATTGTTTCTCGGAGAGACCTTTGCGCGTTCTGGAAAGGCGCTGCAAACACAGTTCCATAGCGCGCGTCAAGACCGGCGGATCAATCGGGTGACCGTGATGAGACAAATGCAGGTTCCGGTGATGCTGAGCCAATTCCTCTACAAATCGGATCACATCCACCGGCATCAGGAACGCATGTTTCTTCGCGAATCCTTCCGCGATCTCCTCACTGACGGACCAGCGTTCCATCAGGGCCTCTTTCACCGCCGCGCGATTCCGCGTTTCTTCCTCGGAGTGGCGCTTCTTTGTTGTCTGGAATGCCACTGCTGCGACTGCCGACATAATGACTTGCCTTTTCAGGGAGACAGACTTCCAATTCTCCTTTCTCAATCGGTCCTCCCGACTCCATTTCAGTCGTTGACTGAACCGTTGAGAATACCTGGTGCCCCCCTTTGCTCCTTTCTTTAAGAAGTTGGTTAATCCGTTCCGCGCTCCACTTTTCCTGTCGGCGCGGTCTCGGATGATATCCTT
>JAKPRU010000746.1 GCA_029557025.1 Candidatus Omnitrophota bacterium
GAAGGAAGAGAACAAGAATTTGAATGAAAAGCAGAATCTTCCCTGGAAGCACCGTCCCAGATGAGTCAACAACAAATCGGATACTGGTTCATATCCGTGTGATACATTTCCAGGGCATTCCCCAGCGATTTGAGATCGCCGATCGCACGCGCCACTTTCGCGCGGGTCTGCGCCTGAAGAAAATTCGGAACAGCAATTGCGGCAAGAACTCCAATGATGGCAACAACAATCAGCAGCTCGATCAGGGTGAATCCGCGATGCGTTCTGCACATTATCCTTCTCCTTTGCTGAGCCAGTCTCCAAGCCCGACGATTTCTGCTGCTTGCCGGACTGGTCTTCTCAAGTAACTCTAATAAAGGATCCACTAATGAATTTACCACTTTCAATTCGCCAGCTCAAGATGGTTTCCTTGATCCTCCCCCATTCTTCGCGTATCGTTTTGGATTCGGTTCACTGGAGTATCCTATTCTTCAAATCTGCGTACCGACCGGACCCGGGAATCCATTCCCACAGTATGATTTGAATCGAAATCAATGATTGAATGCGTTCGAAAGAATCAGGCTCTCATGTCCGGGAATGAGGCCATTGCACGGGGCGCGTATGAAGCCGGAGTGCGTGTCGGCACGGCCTATCCCGGTACTCCCAGCACGGAGATCCTGGAGAACCTGCGAACCTATCCGGGAGTAAACGTGGAATGGTCTGTAAACGAGAAGGTTGCGCTGGAGGTCGCTTCCGGGGCCTCGTTTTCCGGGGCGCGAGCCATTGTCGCCATGAAACATGTCGGCCTGAATGTGGCCGCCGATCCTCTCATGACATTGACCTATACCGGAGTGGGTGGCGGCATGGTGGTTGTCACGGCAGACGATCCGGGGATGCACAGCTCCCAGAACGAGCAGGACAACCGTTTCTTTGCCCGTTTCGCCGGAATCCCCATGTTCGAACCCAGCGACAGTGATGAGGCCCGTCGCCTCACACGCGCAGCATTCGATCTGAGCGAACGATTCGACACCCCCGTGCTGTTGCGGGTAACCACACGCATTTCACATTCCAAGGGCATTGTGAATCTGGAGGAACCGGAAACACGCCCGGCCCCCCGGCGGATTCCGCTCTCGCCGGCGAAATATGTCATGCTCCCCTCATTTGCGCGGCAACGGGCAGCCGTCAAATTGGACCGTCTGTCCGGCCTTCGCAGGGAAACGGAGAAATGGGTTTTCTCCGAAAAAGGAAGCGGAGATGGGAAAACGGGGGTCATCACATCCGGCGTCTGTTACCACTATGTGTGTGAGGTCGCACCGGACCTCGATCTCCTTCGACCGGTGATGAGTTATCCTTTCCCGGAAGAGTCCGTAAGACAATTCGGCGAAACTCACGAGAGAATCTTTGTTATCGAAGAACTCGATACATATCTCACAGACCAGGTACGCGCACTGGGGATCGAGGTACAGGATCTGGGATCCTCATGGAAACTCGGGGAGCTGGACCCGAACCGGGTCGCCGAAATGCTCGGAAAACCGGTTAGCGAGATTGCGATAACGGAAGGGCCGCCCCCATCCCCGCCGGTGCTGTGTCCGGGGTGTCCGCACCGATCCACCTTTGCTGTTCTGAAAGAACTCGGCGTCGAGG
>JAKPRU010000762.1 GCA_029557025.1 Candidatus Omnitrophota bacterium
CATTTCTTTTCCGTATCCCATTGTGGAAGTCTTTTCCAGCCTTCAATGATGCGGGCTTGATCCAGGGGGACAAATCGCCCGTGTTCATAGTTCAGCGGGTCCAGGGGTTCCGGCAATTCTCGACGCGCCGGTGTCTTTTTCGCGGACGAGGCTGAGTCCCAGGCCGCATGCAGAAGCAAATCGATGCACTGCCCGTAAAGGGCGTGTCCCTCTTCGGTGGGATGGCAGGTGTCCCTGGAGAATCGCGCCCAGTCGATCTCGCCTGCCTGGATCCGGCGGGTTACCTCGGCTGCCAGGTATATCACCGGGATGCCATAGTGTTCCGCCACGGTTTCATGCAATTGGATTATTTTCGGCGTTTCGCCCTTCTTGTAAGCCTCCACTTTGTCCGTATCGGCAAAGTGGAGCATGCATATATCGATCCCGGGGTTCAGCGTGCGTGCCTGTCGAATGATGCCTTCCATAGCCCGCAGGGGCCGATTCCCGGGGGTCGAATCGGCGCCGTCGTTGACTGCGAACTCAAGAAACAGCAGGTCAACCGGGCCCTTCCCAAATACCTCGTCCTTCAGGCGAAATGCGCCGAAGGTGGAGTTTGTCCCGCCCACGCCTGCATTTATGAAGTCGAAGGTGGTTTCCGGAAATCGTTCCTTCAGAAGATCATAGGTAATATCACGCCAACCTGGACTTGCGGTAATGGAACCCCCAAGATACGCGACACGCCCTTGTCGGGTGGTTTCAAATACTATCCTGCACTGTTGCAGGCCGTCTCTCAGCAAGAACAGTTGCGGACTCGTTCCGGCCGGGATGTCCGCAGTCTCAGAAAAGGCAGAGGCGCTTCCCAAGAGCAATATGAACAGTATGGAACGATACATTCGCTATACCTCCCGCGTTGTAATGAGAGAGACCAACGTTACTTATCTTATTTGATCATTCGCTGTGGTGCAATATTTTGAATGACCTGGAGGTATCGTCACAGGTGAAACCGCTCCGGACCTCTCTCCATCGGCCGCATTAGACGGGGTATGGCGGACAGGGTTGAAAACGCGGGAGAGATTGACACAAAATGACAAGGTTGAATCTCATGACGTCACCTGAAAGGAGTATGTAGCAGGTATGATTACACTGATGATCACGATGGCAGCCCTGGGTGGGCTCCCCGGGGAGCTTATGCTTCGTGCG
>JAKPRU010000764.1 GCA_029557025.1 Candidatus Omnitrophota bacterium
CGAGACCTGGAGTTTGAGTCCGGTTGCGCGGACTTTTCGGACCATCGCGGCCGCCTCGGATTCGCTGGTCGCCAGCGGTTTTTCCACATGGACATGGACTCCGGCATCCAGGCAGGTCATCACCGGCTCGAAGTGCGCCCAGTCCGGTGTGGCGATATACACGGCATCGGGTTTCTGCTCGGCGAGCATCTTTCGATAGTCGGAATAGGCGTCTTTGATGCCGTATTCCTGTTTCGCGTAGTTCCGGTTGTTCTCATCCAGGCAGGCGATAGCCGTAAGCGTAACCTGCGGATTGCGCAGCAGGACCTGGGCCACGCATTTCCCCATGATCCCCAGGCCGATGATATTTACTTTAAGCGACATGAAAAAACCTCCCGGAATTTTGTGGAGTTGTTGACTGTATTTACCTTGCCCCGAAAATCGCCGTTCCGATTCGGACCATGGTGGAGCCTTCCTCGATGGCGACCTCGAAGTCGCCGGTCATACCCATGGAGAGTTCCGGGCGGTTGCCGAGTTCATTTGTGTACCTTGCGGCGAGATCTCGAAGTGCGCGGAAATACGGACGGGCCTCTTCGGGGTTCTCACTGAACGGCGGCATGACCATGAGGCCTTTCACCTCGACAGCGGGCACGGCCAAGGCATAATCCAGAAGATGTTCAAACTCGCCGGGAGCGATTCCGAATTTCTGTTCCTCACCGGCGATATTGACCTGCAACAGGATTGCCTGGCGTGTTCCGATCGATTGCGCGGCGCGGTTGACTGCCTCAACAAGGCGCGGGCTGTCCACGGAATGAATGAGATCGAACAAAAGAACCGCCTTGTTTGCTTTGTTGGTTTGTAGGTGGCCGATCAGATGCCAGACCGCCGGGAGATCGTGCAGCTCGGCAATCTTGCTTTCCGCCTCCTGTACGCGGTTCTCACCCAGGATGGTTGCCCCGGCGGAGACAGCCTCGCGGATCGCCTCGCATGGCTTTGTTTTGGAGACCGCAACCAGGGTAATTTCAGACGGATCTCTCCCGGCACGCGCCGCCGCCAGCGCGATACGTTCTCGGATATGCTCAAGGTTGGTTCTGATTGACATGTAGTCTCCGGAGAAAGCGTTCTTACAACCGGTAGTTGCCAGGCAGAGACGCCTGGCCCCTGGGTAGTTGCCAGGCAGAGACGCCTGGCCCACTGGGTAGCTGCCAGGCAGAGACGCCTGGCCTACTGGCCTGTCGATGGGCAATCTTGCCTGTCCACAAACAGTAATTCTCTTGTCTTTTCCGGTCTACCCTTCTTGCATCCATTCACGGGATCGGCGGGAGTGTTTGGAAGATTGGTTGAACAGGCTATGATTTTTGATTATGACAAAACAGGCCGCAACGCCGTTGCATGTTCTCCGCACACACAATCTCTGCAAATCCTATAGGGGCAGGGTTGTGGTAAACCGCGTTTCGCTGGAGATCATGGAAGGGGAGATTGTGGGATTGCTCGGTCCGAATGGGGCAGGAAAAACCACGACATTCTACATGATTATGGGATTGGTCCGGCCGGAAAGCGGCCAGATTTCGCTGGATGACCAAGTCATTACGAATTGGCCGATGTCGAAGCGCGCCCTGTCGGGGATCGGCTATCTCTCGCAGGAACCGTCGATTTTCCGCAACCTGACGGTGGAAGAGAACCTCATGCTGATCCTGGAGAACATGGGCTATGAACCCGACCGGCGGGTCAGCCGATGCCGACAACTGCTGGAAAGCGCGGGGATCGACCGGCTGTCTCGTCAGAAAGCCCGCTCGCTGTCAGGCGGAGAGAAACGGCGACTGGAGATTTGCCGCGCCCTGGCGACAAATCCGCATTTTATTCTGCTCGATGAGCCGTTCTCCGGTGTGGACCCGATTGCCGTGGCGGATATCCAGAGCATTATTCTTGGATTGCGGGACCAGGGAATCGGGATTTTAATCACGGATCACAGTGTGCGGGAGACTCTGGAGGTTACCAACAGATCGTACATTCTGCACGAGGGCGATGTGCTGGTTCAGGGACCGCCATCGGAGCTCGTGAATGACCCGGTGGTTCGACGCACCTACCTGGGGGATCGGTTCTATTTCCGCAGCGGGGCGGATTCGTGATATTCCTTCACCCGGTCGCTTCCACATTCAGCGCAAGATATTCCGGCGAGACACAGATTTTATTGTCGTGCTGCGCAATTGCGCCGTAGGAACCGTTCAGAATCTCCAGTGCATCCTGAACCCGCCGTGGAGACGGGAAGAGGTCCTTTTGTTTCAAACAGGTAGTTTTGAGCTGATCTCTGGGAATGCACAATCCGTGTTTTTTGAATTGCTCGTAGATGAACAGCAGCTGTTGTTTGGTTCCCGAATCGGCCTCGTACTCGATTACCTCGCGCAACGGGGCCAACGCGGTGAGACGTTGAAGATACGTTAACTTTCCGGCGCGGGAAATGATCGCATGTTCTGCCTCGCTGAGCGCCTGGCGGAGATCATAGATATAATCGCGGGCTGTCAGCGACCGTTTGCCGAGCCGGGGACGAGACAGACCGAGCTCCAGCGCACGCTGCAGGACATTCGGCGCGATTTGGAATCCCCAGTAGGCCCGGTAATGTTCCCTGTATTGGTCCTTGAGAAACTCAATGGTTTGCTTGAGATGTTCCAGGCTGTGATTTTTCCGCGAACGCGCGTAAATCCGGGCGACATCGGGATCGATTTGTTCTTCATCGATCAAGTAGCGCGAAAGAAGCGCCTCCGCTTCACTGGGGATTCTGCCCTGGCGGCGCAGGATCTTACTGATTGCCCGTCGCCCTCCCATCAGATCGGAAATGGCCAGATCGCCATCGGAAAGGCGCACAAGGTTTTTCATGGTCTGAAAACTGGCGCGCGCGGAAATGTATTCGATCTGTTCGGGGGATGCGCCTAGTTGGATGAGCATTTCCTTGCGTTTTTCGTAATCGTGCCGCCGGCGTCGCGTTCGGTCGATATGGGATGTCAATCGAGCGAAGTTCGATTTGAGACGATTGGGAGAAAGGATTTCGCCTTCCGATTCCAGGAGGCGAACTTTCTTGTGCAGCATGTCCATGCCGGACTGTGACACGAGGAACACCAGGTCTTCCTCGGTAAGCGGGGGATTGATCTTTCCGCTATCGGCCAGGTTCTCCAGGAACAGCGTTTTTTCTTTTCGATCCACGCTCCAGAGGTTGCCGCGTTGCGCCCTCGCACCGGCGCGTTTTTGCACTTTGGCGGCGGAAAGGTGCAGTTCCGGCGGATGCAGAAAAGACCTTACGGATTGGTAGATCGCGATCTGTTTCAGTAATCGCGATTGAGGAATGGATTCGAGATCGGGATTGAGCGGACCGATGCGGGCAATCAATTCGGGAATATTCTTGTCAGGGTTCTTCTGCACTTTGAGCAAAAAGGCCAAATGTTCGCGAAGGAGGACCTCACAAAATTGTTCGCAGAAATGCCGCCCGTGTCGGCGGATCTGCTCTGCTTCTTCGGGATGTTTCTCTGCGAGGGTGCGAGTGGTTGTCTCGACCGCCGCGATCAGCGCCTCCGCTTGACTGTCCGAGACGATCGGAAATGGAAGCAGCGATTTCGCCTGCTCGTTCAGGCTTTCGACAATGCAGGCCCGGCTTTCCCGGTAGGTTTCGAAGGATAGATTCAAGATTCCCTGAAGGAATTGCCTTGCAGCATGAAGGAAGTCGTTCCATTCCTGGAAACTCATTTCCTGCGGGTGGGAGTCGCGTTTCTGCGTTTCGTTCCGGCTTTCCGCGACTTTGTGCTCGATGGTCTTCTCGCGGCATTCATCCCTTATTTCGGGCGCCGCCAATGCTGTCTGGAAGAGGTCTGACTTTGGCATTTGGTGACTCATCATCTTAAACCTCTGTCTGATAAGTAGAG
>JAKPRU010000766.1 GCA_029557025.1 Candidatus Omnitrophota bacterium
TTCTACTGTGATCCGCCTTATCTCCATGCAACAAACGGTCTACGAAATGAAACTGAGGAAAGTTACGATAGATGATATCGACTGTGCCATAGTGAAGATCGCCAAAGCAACAAGTCAAATTAGCAATTATCTTTTCATTACCACAGATATTATCGATCCCGAGGTCTCGGAATATGCGAAAAAGCGCTACGAAGAGACCGAGGGTACTGAGATAGCCATTCTGGATTGCATCGGATTCCTGCGGCATTTTCTTCATCTTTTTCACCGCATGAGGGCGGACTACCTGAATGCTTACCAGGATCTTGTCCTCAATGAGCCCGACTCGGCGGTAAGCCAGACGTTAAAAGAGGCCTTCCTCATTCTGCGTCAAGCCGCAGAAACCGGCGAATAGGCTTTTGTGTCGTCACATGATCTTGTACAATCACAGAATCTCGCGAAAAGTCGCAGGAGGACAAGATGTACCGATCTGTCAATACTGCCGGAATCATTTCTGTCGCCTTGTTGCTCATGCTCGGGTGCGCGACGTCTAAAGCCAAAGGCCCCACGCCCCAGGAACAAATCACCGCTGCCATGCAGGAATTCAAGGCCGCATGGGAAGCCAGGGATGTCGACCGGATTCTGGCCTGCTATGCCCCGGATTACCGCTACTCGGACGGGTCCGATCTGACGGAATTGCGGCAGTTCGCAGAGCGGGCAAAGGAAATGTCGGACCTCCACATCGAGGTCCCGCTGGATGATATGCAGATCACCATGCAGGAGAACATCGGGCTTGTCCGCATCCGCTCCAGGCTCAGTAGTCCGGACAGGAAAGGTCAATTCCTCCTTGACCATCGTCTGAGAGAATCCGACGGCAAATGGCTGATCTTCTGGTCCCACGCGGAAGAGGCAGACTGAGAACACCCCGGGAAGAACGCAGGAAATGGCCCTTTAAGTCTGAGGCCAAAGCGGGATCGCTTTCCGGGCGGATTGTGGACGGACAGGCTGTGCCGACTCGCGGAGTATCAAAGCCTATGTCCTTTTCCGGGTCTCTTTGAATTTGCATTTTCGGGGGACTTGCGATCATGCCGCGCGAATGCTTAAATCATCGTGCATCCGAATGGGGTCAGGTACCCAAAATGACTGAGAATGACCTTGAAAAGCAGGAGATCGGCGCACCGGTCTGGTGTTATGAGTGCAAGAAGCAGTTCACCTTTAAGCTGAAAGCAGGGGCTTCCCAAAAGAAACTGCCGGCTCAACAGATCGAACGTCTTATCAGCTCCGCATTACATGCCTCCAAGTGGCAGATGCTGGATGTCGTCAATGAGGATGGGGAAGAAACCGGGCAGCGGACTTGGTTTTGCGAGAACTGCGTCAAGAAGGCAGCGGACCTTTTCGACAAAAGAAGGAAAAAAGCCGAGAATCCGTACTGGAAAGTACGGCGCTGATTCTTTCCTGAAATCCGCATCTTTTCGAGTGCCCACCCGAAACGGTGGGCACGTTTTGTTTGGAGGGAAATTCGATCGACAGATCGCCGGCGCGTATCTTCATCGGAGGCTGTTCACAGGCGGCTGGAGAAACCAATAGAAATACGACGCATAGCAGGGGTCCGTGGGGGTCGGGATGACGCTCAGACGGATCTCCAGTTCCGGCCCAGTCACCAAGTGGCCCGGAATCACCAACCACCGTTCATACCAGTTCCAGGGCGTTCCCTCGATGGTCCAGGCTCCCGCATATTTCCCCCCGGCGTATACGGCCATTTGATATTGAAATCGCTCGTGGACCGCCTCATCCTGGCAGGTTCTGAGTCCCATCGCGAGGTCGGTTCCCTCCCGTAATCCCCGGACAACAAACCGCTCGCTTCCGTTGTGTCGCCGTCCGCCATCAAGAATATCGAACCGTTCCAGAAGCCCCTCGTGTGCTAATCGGGGAATGAGGTCCCGGTCCTTTTCATCAGGAAACATCTGTTCGATTTCCTCGTGGTATCCGAAATTTCTTCGGAAAGGAACCGGATTGGCCGGAAAGCGGTCTTTCGGCTCACAGACATACTCATGTGCGCGCTCGCTTTCCAGGTCGGCGACATCCAGGCGGTCGATCAATTCCCAATCAGGTCGTGTCAGAGCCGACGGACGAGGCAGCGTGTCAATGTCTCTGGTTCTCCATACCGCACGATAAAGAACCTTCTCAAAGGCCGGATCGAATGGGTCCGGGAATCGCACCATCGGTTCCCCCAGCACATCGAAAGTCAGGAACAACTCAAACCATTCCGGAAAAACTGCGTAGTATTGAAATCGCTTTTCATCCGGGAGAGTCGTCAGGTACTCATACAGGGCGCCTTCCCCCATCCGGTATGGGATGGTCGTCTTGTTGTTCATCAGCCCGACCAGATCGAACGTATGGCGCCTCGAGAACATCGCCAGGATTCCGGCATCATTGAGAGCGACCGTGGCCCGGGGATCGGTATGCTCGGCGATCCATACCGCCATCTGTTCCTGTTTCGCGGCGATAGACCCGCAGTTCCGTCCGTA
>JAKPRU010000769.1 GCA_029557025.1 Candidatus Omnitrophota bacterium
CCTGTCTCGGCCAATGCCATAAACTACAGGGGGCCTCAATCCGACGCTGCGGATTCCTTCTTCCTGCCAATAAATTCGTGCACACTCCTCATTGGTTGATTTGAATACACCGTACAGCGTTCCGGGAATTCGCTGCGCTTGATCCCCAATCGGATGGGAATACTGAGCATCAGAAGCCAGGACCGAGCCCGACGAGGCATAGACAATGCAGCGGACCTGGTCTCTGCATGCCTTGACCGCCTCGAAGATGGTCAAGGAACCAACAACATTTACGGTCGCCCCGAGAATCGGGTTTGCCTTACAATCGGGCGTTTGCAGCCCGGCCAGGTGAATCACATGGGAAACATTCTGTTCTTTGATCAGTTTCTTCACCAAATCCAGGTTTGTAACATCTCCGCAAACGAATCGGATATGACTCATTTGTTCGCGATCCAGCAGAAGAGAAAGCCGTACCGGCCGATCATCGACATCGAGGGCAATGATGTCTCTCCTATCGGTCACCAGACTCTTGATCACCCAACTTCCGATAAAGCCCTGGGCACCCGTCACGAGGAAACAATCCTTTTTCATTTAAAATCTCATGCGCTGAACGTCAGCTTGGTCCCCGACATGTTGAGGATGAACTTCCCCGGCATCTCGCGTTCGATGTGCAAGACGGCCTTTCTCCCCGTGCAGTGCGTGGGCACCACATAGAGAGGATCGATCGCTTTCAGTTCCCCGGTCGTCCGTTCGATGATCGGCTCAAAGAAAGGTCCGCTCAAGTGGAATCCACCGACCACCGCACACACCTTGTCTGCGCCGGTGGTTGTCATGGCGTGCCGGATTGTGTTGATGATTCCTGCATGAGCGCATCCGGTGAGGATGACAAGCCCTCTGTCCTTCACATACATCGCGATCCCCGAGTCATCCTCTATAGAGTCCCACTTCTCTTTGCCTTCTTCCATGCGGTGAGCAATGGGAAAGCCCTTTTCGAAATCGGTCAATCGAGGAATTTCGCCGAGAAACATGACCTGGCCGCCCATAAGCGGATAGGGATCGGCGGTCTCCCTGAGCAGGAATCCCTCCGTCAGTACGGTGTCTTTGCTGAACTCGGAAAAGTACACTTTGAACTCCTCTCCGAACTTCAGATACCGCAGCTTCATGAAAACCTCGGGGTGGCAAACAAACTCAATTCCTCTCCTGTCTCCGATCAGCGAGCTGAATTCCCGGAAACCTCCGGTATGGTCCGGATGTCCGTGGGACAGCACCATGGCCTTTACAGAACCTATGTTCGCACCCAGCATTTCGGCGTTGCGGGCAGCGCCATCCTCCGAGAATCCAAAGTCGAAAAGAAGGGAGGATGCTTTCCCGTCTGCATGAACGGTCACCAGGGCCGAGAACCCATGCTCAGCCAAGATGGAGTTTTTTAATTGCATGTCCTTGATCGGACTGGCCCGCTGGATCACCGCCGAATTGTCCATTGCCGTGATGTCAATATAGTTGTCCTGCAAGGTCAGAATCTCAACCTTATCCACTTCCACAAGTTTCATACCTTGCTCCTTTCATGGTGGGAAAAGACCTCTTTTTTGTTACTTTTCCCGCGGATAGGGCCAGGCCGCCACACCGCCTTCCATGACCTTCACGTTCTCCCAGCCGTTGCCCTCCAGAACCAGTGCGGCCTCATAACCACGGAGGGAGATCTTGCAGTAGCAGATGATCTCCTTTCCCTTGTCCTGTGGCAGCTCGTTGAGACGCCTTCGGAGGGCGCCCAGAGGCATCAGCGTCTCACCGATCCCGAGGCGTATCTGCTCGAACTCCTCCGGCTGTCGGACATCCAGCAGGAATGGGGTTTCCCCGGCAGTCACCTTTTTGTGGACCTCCGCGCAGGAGATTCCCTTCATTCTTCCTTTTATCTTGTTTTGCAGGATATGGGCCACGGCAACGCCGTGGTCGATCGCGAGCGAAAACGGGGGCGCGTAAGGGAGGTCCGAGTTGACCACATCCTCTACGGTCAGATGCCCCTGGATGGCCATCGCCCACTGTGCGATCTGCCGGTTCACATTGCCGGGACCGACACACTGGGCGCCGAGGATACGTCCCGATTTGGAATCGGCGACGAGTTTCGTCACCAGAAGCTTCCCCTCCATGAACCCCGGTTTATCGGGGCTGGCGTTGATGATCGTCACGATATCGGTATACCCAAGCCGCCTGGCCGAGGTTTCAGAGAGTCCTGTGGATCCGGCCGCATAATCAAAAACCTTGCAGATTCCCGTCTGGATCGTTCCAGGAAAGGTCACGCAATTTGTTGATGCAGCGTTTTCCCCGGCCACGCGTCCCTGCAAATTCGCCAGATCCCCCAACGGAGCCAGAACCTTTTTCCCGGTAATCCGGTGAACGGTCTCCACGCAGTCTCCAACGGCATAGATATCCGGGTCCGTGGTCTGCATATACTCATTCACCCGGATGCCGCCGGTTTCCCCGATCTCGAGGCCGATCTGCTGGGCCAGCAGTCCCTCTCCCCCGAGCTGCGCAGGCCGCACATGCTCGTCTTTGCCG
>JAKPRU010001249.1 GCA_029557025.1 Candidatus Omnitrophota bacterium
GCAGGGACGCCTGTCCTACTCAGATTCTCCCGTACGGCCGTCGTCACGGCCCAAGGGCGCACAGCCGTGCGCCGCTGCAATCCGCAATCACTCCTCCTCTTCGGGCATTTCGCGGCTGGTTACGGCGGTCACGCTGAGGGATTCGCGGAGCTTGGCGGCGATTTCATCGGCGATCTGGGGATTCTCTTTCAGAAAGGCCTTCGAGTTTTCCCGTCCCTGGCCGATCCGCATGTCGCCGTAGGTATACCACGCCCCGCTTTTCGCCAGGATCTTGCTCTCCACACCCAGATCCACCAGCTCCCCCATTCGTGAAATTCCCTCGCCATAAACGATATCGAACTCGACCTCCTTGAACGGCGGAGAAACTTTGTTTTTCACCACACGCACTCGTGTGCGGTTTCCGACGGATTCGCCCTTCTCTTTCACCGTGCCGACCCGGCGGATATCGAGCCGCACCGAGGAATAGAATTTCAGCGCGCGGCCGCCGGTAGTGGTTTCGGGATTGCCGAACATGACACCGATTTTCTCGCGGATCTGGTTGATAAAAACGGCGCAGGTCATGGATTTCGACAGAACTCCAGTCAGTTTACGCAGTGCCTTGGACATGAGGCGAGCCTGCACGCCCACGGAGGAATCGCTCATCTCGCCCTCGATTTCCGACCGGGGAACAAGCGCCGCCACCGAGTCGATTACAATCACATCCAGCGCGCCGCTTCGGACCAGCATCTCCACAATGTCCAGCGCCTGCTCGCCGGTATCCGGCTGGCTCACCAGGAGTTCATCGATATTCACCCCCAACTTGCCCGCATAATTGATATCAATGGCGTGTTCCGCGTCAATAAACGCCGCCGCGCCGCCGAGTTTCTGTGCCTCGGCGATAATATGCTGCGCCAGGGTGGTCTTGCCGGACGATTCCGGTCCGAAGATTTCGATAACACGCCCCCGTGGAACGCCACCGACTCCCAAGGCGCAGTCCAAGGCAATTGATCCCGTCGGAATCACTGGGATTTTCCCGCGCGGCGCTTCTCCCATCTTCATGATGGAGCCTTTGCCGAACTGTTTCTCAATTTGCGAGATTGCACTGTCGATGGCCCGTTGTTTCTCTTTACCGGTGAGTGTCATGGGTCCCCTCGTGTTCCGGCGGGTTGTCGCCAAATTTAAATTTCACGTGATCATAAACATTTGAGCAATAAACGTCAAGCCCCCGTGAGCGCCCGATTTGACAAAAATGACAGGTTATGCTGAATTTCGAATAGGGGGGTTGCAATATCTTCACAGTCATGCTATGAATCTCGGCGTATCGGGGGATTATCGTTCTTTTTTTGTCGGCAAAGGTCTTCCTTGAATTTGTGCAATCAGAATAAGTTGTTTTGTTATATGGACACAAGCGGGATGGTGGGAAATACGGACAAAGCAGGCAGGTAAGATAGATGCGTAAGTTTTTCTCCTTCATTTTTTCCTTGTTTGTTCGCCGCCGTCAGAAACACAGGTATGTCTTGCCCAAGCGGAATAAGCCTGGCGGGTGGGAATTGCCGGTCTCTTCCCGCGAGCGACGCATTTACTCCCCGCTTGAGCGCTGAAACAGGCGACTCCCTTTTTGGAAAGTCGCCTGCTGTTTTTGACGATGGGTGATCGAATCCGACAGTTTCCTGTCAGGGTGTATGTTCTGTCTGTCCTTTCTTACTGGAACGCATCCAGAAATCCCTGAATAAACGCTTTGAATTCCGGCTCTTCCTTCATCTGCTTTTCGACTTTCCGGCAAGCAAACAAGACGGTTGTATGATCCTTGTTGCCGAAAAACACGCCGATTTCCGGCAGGGAGTGCGCAGTCAACACCCGTGACAAATACATGGCGATCTGACGAGGGACGACAATCGACTGGGACCGACTACGACCTCGAATATCGGAAGCCTTTACCCGGAAGTGCTCGGCCACGTGTTTTTGGATTTTGTCGATGGAGATTTCGCGATCCTGCCGGTTATAGAGGTCTCCGAGAATCTGCCGCGCAATTTCCGGCGTAATTTTCGTGCCGCTGAACTTGGCGTGCGCGCCGAGGCGAATCAGGGCGGATTCCAGTTCACGAATCGAACTGGTGATTGCGCCGGCCACAAATTCCAGGACTTCCCCCGGCAGCTGGATATTCTCTTTTTCGGCTTTCCGGCTCAGAATGGCCAGGCGGGTCTCAAAATCCGGTGAGGATATCTCCGTAATCAGCCCCCACTCGAACCGGGAGCGAAGACGCTCCTCCAGTTTCTGAATCTCTCTGGGCGGTTTGTCGCTGGAAATGACAATCTGCTTGTGATTGTTGTGCAGCTCGTTGAACGTGTGGAAAAACTCTTCCTGGGTTCCCTCTTTGCCCGCGAGAAAATGGATATCGTCGATCAGTAGGACATCCACTCCGCGAAAACGGGCCTGGAACTGGAATCGCTCATTTCGCTTGATGGACTCGACATACTCCGTGAGAAAACGGTTGGCTGAAATGTAAATAAAACGCAGATTAGGGTGATACTCGGCCACATAATGCCCGATGGCCTGCATGAGGTGGGTTTTTCCGAGACCCACCCCGCCATAGATGAACAGCGGATTGTAAGAATCCGACGGTGCGCGTGCGACCGAAAGAGCGGCGGCATGGGCCATCTTGTTGTCCATCCCGACCACGAAATTCTCAAACCGATAATTCGAGTGCAGTACTTGGTAAGAGGAGATCGGAGGAAGTTCCTCACTCTCTTCCGAGCCATTGCCCGATACCGGTGGGGCACTCATAGGTTCCGGAAGCGGAGGTTTGTGATTCTCCACCGCTATTAACTCCACATGAATGTCCCGCCCCAGAACTTTCCCG
>JAKPRU010000785.1 GCA_029557025.1 Candidatus Omnitrophota bacterium
TGCCGTCAAAGCATTCTTCCGGGACATGAGCCACTGGGCGATTTTCCTGCAAAACCCAGCCACGTACGGATGGAAAGACAACTGCGGAACGATCCCGCCGATTCACATCCACCTGAATGAGATTCCGATCACGGACGAGCAGCGATCCGCAGTCCGCAAGGTGACAGGCCGATTGGTCTCGGGTGGGATTGGCGGAATCGGCGATCGGGCCAAGCTGGCTCAGATCGCGAAAGGCTGGTTCGAGGGTCAGTCGATCCCAACGAACAAGACCGGATACATCCGCGATCTTGTGAATAGCTGGCCGAACGAGTCCACCTTGATCTGGTGTCGGTACAACCCCGAGCAAGATGAGATGGAGTCAGTGTTCCCCAACGGTGGAAGCATGCGGGGGGAAACACCGGAAGCCGCTCGCCAAACGATGATTGAAGGCTTCAAAGCTGGTGCAATCCCTCAGCTCATCAGTAAGCCGAAAATCCTGGGATTCGGCATCAATCTCCAGCGAGCGACCCGGCAGGTGTTCAGTGGCCTGCAAGACTCGTACGAAGAGTTCTACCAGTGTGTGAAGCGATCGAACCGAGTCGGTTCCACACTACCGCTCAACGTGCATATCTCATTCACTGAGATTCAAGAACCGATGATCCAGAACGTGCTGGAGAAACGCCATCGCGTGATGGCTGACATCGAAGAACAAGAACACCTTTTCAGGGAGAACCGCTGTGAGTAACGATCTACTGGACGGAAAGACTTGGCACATTCACCACGGGGATTGCATCCCGCACATGGCGACGGACATGCCAGAGAAGTCGGTCGACTTCGCGATCTTCTCCCCACCATTCCCGAGCCTCTATGCCTACACATCGGAAGCGTGCGACATCGGCAACACTGACACAGTGAACGCTGAGTCCAGTATTCACCTCAGTTTCTTTTTCAAAGCTCTGGCCCGCGTTCTGAAACCTGGACGAGTCGCCATCGTCCACGTATGCCAGATTCCCCGCATGAAGCGATCCGGCGAGGAGGGGCTGTGCGACTTCCGGGGAATGAACATCAAGCTCGGCGAGCGTGCGGGGCTGGTCTACGAATATGACTGGATCATCCGCAAGAATCCACAGGCTCAAGCGATCCGCACTAGGTCTCGTGAACTGCAATTCGCC
>JAKPRU010000788.1 GCA_029557025.1 Candidatus Omnitrophota bacterium
CGCGAATTCGGGATAATCTTCGATGGACCAGAAACGCACAGGCCACCGCAAACACTCCCATCGATACGACTTGCGAGGTTGAAAGAAAATGCAAAATCTCTCCACGCGGATCACCACGGGTGAACTCCACAAGAAACCGACCGATTGAATAAAGAAGCAGATAAATCAGAAACAAATCTCCCTTTTGACAACCCCGTTTTCGTAAATATAGAAGAATAAGAAAGTTAAGCCACGCCAATGCCGATTCATACAATTGACTGGGATGCACAGGCAGGGAATAGATGTCATCCGGCGTAATCCATCCTCTTGAGAGGTGATCCAGATAGGCCGGCGCTCCGTCAATCAGCCCGGAAAACGGATCGATGGTGCGGGGAAACCGAACGGCCCAAGGGAGAGAACTTGGGCGACCGTAACAGCAACCGAATCCGAAACACCCCCAACGTCCGATCCCTTGCGCCAGAGACAGGTATGGCGCAATCACATCCGCCACTTTCCAGACATCCTGGCCCCGACGCCGAATCCAATAGATTGAAGCCGCGATTCCGGCCAGAAGTCCGCCAAAAAAAACATAGCCCTCGCGGGAAAACAGCACCTCAGCCGGATGGTCCAGGAAATAATCGAAGTTCACCAAAATATGCAAAAGGCGCGCACCGAGAAGCGCAGCGACCATGGTTACTACCAACAGATTCTGAAGAAACTCTCCGGGAATCCCTTCTCGTTCCCCGCGCCGGACAATCAGTGACGCCGCGACGGCGAAGGCAATCGCCAGCATGAGTCCATACGTGGTGACTTGGAATCCCCCGATTCGAAATAAAGTGGGGTACATACTGGTCTCCGTGACACAAAACGCCGGCCCGGGGTATGACAATGCCCGACTCGGCACGGCCCCGGGAAGAATCGCCTCATTTATCTGGAAGCGTTGTCATGGGATGATTCCTGGTTTTTCAGGGGAATCCTACCGGATCGATCCGCTAAATGGGAGAGCCATAGGAATCCGGCAACGCCGCAGCACAAGGCGGTGTCGGCCGCATTGAAGGTCGGCCAGTGACAGGTTCCGATATAAAAATCCAGGAAATCCACCACATACCCGTCGGTCAACCGGCTCCAGACGTTCCCGGCTGCGCCCCCGATAATCAAGCCACAGACGCAGGCGGCCGAATATCGACCGGCCTGATAGACATACCGGCCGAGAGCGCCCGCTAATACCAGGAGGGCCAACGGTGAAAGGAAAGTCAACAACCTGCCCTGCGTCTGAAACAACCCAAAGGCTATGCCGGTGTTTTCGACGTAAGCCAAGGTAAAAAAGCCGGGAAGAATCGGAATCGGGGAACCGGAAAGAACGGAGCGTGCCCATTCCTTAGTTGCCAAGTCCAATCCCAACACAGCCAAAATCACCGCGACAAGGACGATGAGAGACCGGCGAGATTTATTGGGCTTGCCCGGCAAGCTCCATTCGGCGTCTGCATGAGATGCAGTATCGTGCAAAAGGTTTGGCAACGAGCCGTTCTTGGGGGATGGAGGCTCCACATCCTTCACAGATGCCGTATTGCATGTGGTCGATCCGTTCCAGTGCATCATCGATCAGTTTCAGAATATCGCCCTCTTGTGACAAGAACGTAAGATTTTTCTCGAGTTGCTCCTCATCACTGCCGGTCTCGGCCATGTGGATTCCATAGCCGGAGGAGTCGCGGGACGGACCGTTGGAATAATTCGATTCAAGTCGGGCAATCTGTCCGGCGACTTCTTCTTTCTTGCGGGCCAGAATCTTGCGAAACCGCGCCAATTCTTTTTTGTTCATGCCACCTCCGCTCGGGGCAGTCAGGAATCCCCGGCTCTCTGAACGGTGATGATATCCCCATAAGGGAATCAACGAGCCTATCATTCCTGAATGGCTCAAGCAAGGAGCGGTGTCAGCGTATACGGACAGGTTGGATATTCAACGGCCCCTGTTATTTCCCAATTTTCAACAGCGCGCGTATTCCACGCAGGCATCTTGCCGATGATCTTCAAACGAAGTATTCTCATGGAAGTTTTTTCAAGAATCTATTCCAAGCCGACGGCTTGTTGGCCCAGCCTGTCAGGAGGGCAAACGTGGCAGAAGATCAATTAGTCTATGAGTTTCACAAGAGCGCGGATGAAAGGGTCCGTGCGACAATCGGAGAGTTTCGCGGACGGAAAACGGTGGGGATCCGCATCTTTTATGAGGATGTGGACGGTGAATGGAAACCCACCAAGAAGGGCATTACTCTCAACGCCGAACTTTTCCCGGAGCTTAAGAAAGCGGTGGAGATGATTGAAGCCGGATTGCAGCAAGAGGGGCAGAAGGGACCTTCGTCGTCCGGGGAATAGCGCCGCAGCGTTCGCCCATCGACAGGCACAGAGGCCTGTCCCACCAGTGGGCCAGGCGTCCCTGCCTGGCAGAGAAGGGCGGGAAGCACGCTTTCTTCACCCCAATCACCGGCTCCGCCGGAGCGATGCTCCTAATAGAGCGACCACTCTGAAATCCCCGGCCGGATATTCATCCGGTTGAGCGGAATCGGACCGGCGTAATCCGTTCCCACGATCACGTCATTTTGTGAGGAGACCCCATAAACAAACAGCGGGTCAATGCTCCGCCAACTTTCGGGGAGATCGGCCAGGGGAATCCGGAATGGTTCCGGGCAATCGGCCGGCAGATTCCGGGCCAGAAGATATTCATTGCCGTTGTTCGGGATGAGATCGGTATCCAGGTACAGAGCCACAGTCAGATTGATATACAGGCGCTCATCCGCAAACCAGGCCAGTTCGATCCGGTCGCTCGGTAATTGGGGGTGAACCAGAATGAGCGGCTTGTATGGTCCCAGATAGGCGGCGTCGATCTCTGCGGTCGTGGGATTTGCCTCGAAACGGTTGTCGATCTCAAAGATCATATCGAACATCTCGACCGCATCCGGGAAACTGATCAGGCCGTTCTGCACAAAATCGCTTGCGGAATACCCCGTGGCCACATAAGGAGCTCCGAGTTGGTCCAGCGATGACACGCGCTGCCACTGCGTTCCAGGTGAGAATCGGCCCCCAACCCGGACATCCGCCAGCTTGTGATCCTTCTGCGGGTTGCGAAATCGATCAAACATGGCCAAGTGAATATAGATGTAGCGGTCGGAACCGGCTCCCCTTGTCTTTCTGGCCCAACAAAAAAACAACAATGGTTCATTCGTTGCATAAGGGCGTTCTCCCAGGGCGTTCAATCCGGACACGACATTGGCGGTTATCGTACCGGGGAACCAGGTTGTGGTGAGTGTACTGTCCTGACCGACGCCTGTGGTAGGCGGATAATCCAGACGAATCATTCCGTTGCCGAGAAAAGATTGTTCCGCTGTGACAATGGAAACGGAGGCTCCGGCAGCGATGGACTCGTCGGATGGGGGAGTTCTCATCCAGGGCGAAGCGACAATGCCCGCTGTGCCTGACCAGATGACATCCATGCCGGCATTGACCAGGATATTCTCCGACAGGTCGAGAATCTCGATTTCCCGGCTCGCGTGATGAATGCCGACATCCGCGTAGAGAGTGCAGGTCCCCCCGCGAATTCCACTGAGTACACCCTCCTGGGAGATCACCGCCAGGCCGGTTTCCTGAACGATCCGCCATCCCGGCGCCAGGGTTTCGTCGTTCGGCCCTTTTGCCTCGAACTGCGCCGGAACGCGAGCGACAATCGGATTGACGGGTCCGGAAATGGTGATCGCCGCCTGCGGGTTCGGCGACAGGTACAGCGCCACGGACTCGAACCGATTCAACGGCCCGATTCCATTTGCCGAAAGACCGATCTCGGTTGCCGGGATAGACAATTCATATTCCTCAAGCGACCCATCCTGACGAATGACCAGCAGTTCCGCGTAGCTCGCCGACGGAAAGGTGAAAACCGGATTGATTGTCATGCTGGTGTTGGACCAGAACAACACAATCCGGTCCAAGCCGTTCACAAACGACCGATAAGAATGGCCGATAGACATATATTCGGATGGGTATTGGGGACCGGTAGATCGAGGAGCAACGGCATTCACTGTATCCTCGCCCACGGAACCGCATAAAAATCGCACCAGGCGGGGATAAACCTTGTATCCCGGTGTCTCTTCCGGCGGAGAAGGGTAGCGGGTTTTCAGAATATAGTTGTCGCGAACAAGCGCCAGGTCGCGGGGGAAGATGTACCAATTGTATGCCTCAAAAAAGAGAAGCGGCGAGACACCCTGAGCAAGATTCTGAGCGAGGAACCGGACCATGAAACTCGGCATGAGTTGTTCCTCGTACAACTGGCTGCTTTTGTGTCCCCATTCATCGGCCATAAACCGCAGGTTGGTTCCTTTTGCGAATTCGATAGCGGCATCCGGGGCCGTGTAGTAATCCAGATCGACGGCGGCATTTGCATCCGTAGGCCACTGCTGCACAAAGGAGTGCAGAGACACAAAATCCACATAATTGGCTAGGCCGCGCTGAATCAACCGTGTCAGAAGAATCGCCGATTGGGAGTACGGATCGGTTTGATTGGCATCCAGCAGTCCAAGCGCGGAGATCTTGGCGGTCGGGTCCAACTCCCGGATGACCCGTGAGGCGCGAACAATGAGTTCCAGGACAAATTGATCGAACAATTCTCCGAACCGCGCCGCGTTTATTTGAGCGCGAGAAACGCTCATTCCTGACGCTTGCAACCTCTCCTCGGAAAACAGAAACGAATCCGGTTCATTTAAGACCTGCCAGATCTCGATATGATCGCGATGTGCCGCCACGGTCGCCGCAACGCAGCGCTCCCAGGCATCCATCCGGTCCTCGCCGGAGCGGGGAACTCCATCCGTCGAGTACTGCTTGACCTTCATGTAATACTCGAAGGTGACCCCCGCGGCCGCATCGTAGAGCATCGGTTCCACCCAATTCGGGGGTGGAAATCCCAGCAGACCGATTACCTGGGAGTTCAACTGCCTAAGCACAAAACGCTTGTCGAAATTGCCCCGCTCAAATGTGAATTGTCCTTCTGTTTTCGGTTCGAGACTATTCCAGAGAAGGTCCACTTGCGAGAAACTGTTCGGTACATCCCGCACAGGAATAAGTTCCATCGCCAACCGGGAGTACAGTTCCTTCCGCTCCTCCAAACTTGGAGCGGCAAGACTTCCCGACGCATCGACGACGATGTAACCACCTCCCACACAGGCATCATAAAAATCCCCCCATTGCTCATCGAGGCTGATGGAAGCGTCGACTGAGTTCTCCGGCAGGGCCGATATTTCCGGAA
>JAKPRU010000792.1 GCA_029557025.1 Candidatus Omnitrophota bacterium
TTCCCCATCCTTGGGGAAGGGGTTAGGGGCTGGGGGTTCTACGCCAGGGGCTGGGGGTTCTACGCCTATCGAATCTCTCGGCCCCGGTAATCTTGTGTTCACTCATCGTAACCGCTTTATGCCCGTACTGGACGTAATCAAGCGAGAGTACGAGGGTGAAATGCTTGAGATTACTTTTCAGGGCATACCGTCTCCCTTATACATTACCCCGACGCATCCGGTCGCAATCCCTGCAATACCACTACCGAAATTCGTTGCAAGGGTGAGTACCGCCCGTACACTAAGAAGGGACTCTACTCCAACGGAGATTCTGCTATGGCAACACCTGCGTGCCTGCAAACGCGGCACGCCTTTCCGCCGCCAACATCCGATGGGGCCGTTCATTCTCGACTTCTACGCTCCCGAAGTCCGGTTGGCTATCGAATTGGACGGCAGCATACACAATCTTGAACAGCAACAAGAATACGACCACTTTCGCGAAGAAATGATTGAACGCCACGAGATCGATTTTCTGCGCGTCACAAACCGGGAGGTGAGAGAAAACATCCACGGAGTTCTTTCCGTTATTTCGCGGCGTGTGGAAACCAGGCGAATTCAATTCGATCATCGTGTTCGCTGGATTCCATCCGGTGAACTGCAAGTTGGCATGTCCGTTCTGGCGGCCGGGATGGAGGAACAGCGCACGATCATCGCTATCCGCCGATTTCAAACGCGCGAGACGGTATACAATCTAAAAGTGTTGGAGGATAATTCTTACGTGACAGAATGTTGTACATTGCACAATTGTGGGAGCGGTACGACAGGGGCGGTGGCGGAGCGGTTGGGGGGACGGTGGATTATGGCGGACCTGGGGCGGTTGCGATTCATACTTCCCGGAAACGGTTAATTGATTTGCAGCGGACGCTTCATGCGGATGGAAAATCGTACCGCGCTTTCGATGTCTACAACCTGGGCAGGTATGAGCGGCAGTGGTGGCAGAAGGAATACCTGCAAGGTGCGGATGAAGAACACCGGCGGGTTGTGTTGCAGTTTTTCCGGGCGGAGGTGTTTGAACCGGATCGAGCGCCATCCCCGCTGATTCACGGTCGAAAAGGGCCTGCTCTCTGCCATGTGGACGGGATCGACTCGATTTTTACCCGCGATGAGGTCAAGGAAGTTGCCAAGGCTGCGGCATCCGCCGAGGGGAAGGAATGCTATTGCCCGGCATGGGAGTTTGAGATGGACCTGTGCCTGACCACGGCGGCGCTGGAACAGGAATTGGGGGTAAAGATCAAGTTGATCCAAATTGCGCGCGAAATTGTGGAAAAGAACCGAAAGACGCGCAAGAACTTCTTCCCCCGGTTTGGGCATTGTCCTGAACCGGTCGAAGGGGGAGACACAGAGATCAATCCTTTTCCCCCAAGGTCCGCGAGAGACATAGAGGGGGTTGATCGTATTGAGCTTATCTTGGCTCGCGGCTAACGGTCAGCGCCAGCCGGGGAGGGCGTGAATTGGGGCTGTTGCAGTTCTTTTATCCTTATTGCCACTTTGCACGCCGCTTCAGCGCTTAAATATGTTCTCCCGATTTCGTCGGATTCAAGGATGAGCATGATGAAGAATCAAGATACACGACAGGCAGGGACGCCTGTCCTACTGATCCCAGACGACAGGCAGGGACGCCTGTCCTACTGATCCCAGACGACAGG
>JAKPRU010000814.1 GCA_029557025.1 Candidatus Omnitrophota bacterium
TCGTTAAATTCGGTTTCTTGGACGGCCGCGCGCCTTAATCTGGTCCCCGCGTTCGGGATGTCTTTGTTGTTAGCAGTCGTCATATCCCGGATTCGGCCTGCAAGCGCGCTGCCGGTTCTGGCGGTTTTTCTCGCGACGGGACTGTTTTCCGCGCAGGGCACAGCCCATCAGTGGAAAGAATCAGGGATATTCAATCGCAAGTTGGCAAACTTTTTGGCCGACCATCAGGCGGAATGGAGCGATAAAGAAATCGTTTGGCTTGACACTCGCTCCATGCGCAGTCGGGTCGAACAAAGTCTGCTCAAAGATATTTCGGAGAATCCAGCAACCTGGGCATATTATGGAAACGCAGGTTTATTGCGGGGGTTTGCCCCTTCGGCGATGATTGCCAGACTTTCAACCAACAATTCTCCCCAAAAAGCCCTGCTGGATACAGAATATGGCGCCCACCCGCTGGGAGATGAATTGATTTGGCACGAGCGCTATGATCCATCCAAACCGAGGCGGACTCCGCTGGAAAAAGTGTATCGAGTGGACTGTCTGGCGGCCGTCCATGGGCGCGACTGATGAGTTGCAACCAACCGGGGGATGGAGCGCTGGGCATTACCGGAGGGGGGCGGCCCTATCCGTCGGGGTGACGGTGGGCCGGACAAGAAGGCGATGTAATTCAAGTCAGGTAGGGGGACAGGGGTCGTCTTCGTCTTGCAGGCGGGAGCGGAATTCGTGGGGATCGACCAGGGGATAGGGTTCGGGTTCCGGACTGAATTCGACACGCTTGCCGAGTTTGGAGCGTTTGATCCAGAACTGGGGTTCTTTTTCGGACAGTGCGATGTTGCGGGCGTGGCGAACGATGCGGTCGAGGGCGGAAATGTATTCGCTGAAATACATGCCGGCAACAGGGGTCATGGCGTGGCGGGAAACTTCTTCGTTGAAATGGTTGCGGGTGATAAAGCTACCCTCCATGTAGTCGGCGCGGGCGGCGAGGAGACGGTCGGCGACCGAGGCACGGTCTTCCAAGTCGGGGTCGAAGGACTGGATGAGGAGCTTAAAGATATGCCAGACAGCCTCATAGAGCTGAAAGAAGAGGC
>JAKPRU010000843.1 GCA_029557025.1 Candidatus Omnitrophota bacterium
TTATACCCTGCCAATATACATGGCGATGAGCAAATCGTCGTACTCATCGAGGAGGCCGAGCCTTGTAGCGAATTGCAAGACTACGTTGAAAACGCACTCTTTGATCGCGGCTATGACGTGGCCGTGAGAACGGAGTGGTGATGATGTTAAAAGCGCCGTTCCCGTATTTCGGTGGGAAATCACGGGTAGCGAATGTGGTATGGGAACGTTTGGGGGACGTGTACAACTACGTGGAACCATTCTGTGGATCGCTAGCGGTACTCCTGCAACGGCCCGGCGATCATGAGCGGAAGTGCGAGACCGTAAACGACAAGGACCATTTCCTAGCGAATTTCTGGCGGGCGGTCAAAAACGATCCGGAAGCCGTGGCTGAGTGGGCGGACTGGCCAGTAAATGAATCAGATTTACATCCCCGTCATGTATGGCTGGTAACCGAAGGCGCGGAGAGGATCGCTGGGATAAACAGCGATCCATTCCTATACGACGCGCAGGTTGCGGGATGGTGGCTGTGGGGGCAGTGTATATGGATCGGTTCAGGGTGGTGCAAAAACAAGGTAACAAAACAAATTCCTCACCTCGGTGACGCGGGAAAGGGGATAAACCGTAAACTCCCTCATCTAGGTAACGCGGGAATGGGGATAAACCGTCAACGCCCTCATCTAGGTAACGCGGGAATGGGGATAAACCGAAACTCCGGACGTATGACCCGCCATGAATACATTTTGGATCAAGTTATGAAAATCCGTGACCGTCTCCGGGACGTTCGTGTTTGTTGCGGGGACTGGAAACGTGTGGTGACGCGCGGCGCGTTGAACTGCGGCTCCACTGTCGGAATATTCCTTGACCCGCCCTATTCATACGGAACCAAGCGGCAAGACGACCTATATGCAAATGAAATGGCGGACACGTCCGAGGTGTTTAAGTGGGCGGTGGAGCACGGAGACGATCCGCGCCTCCGGATTGCACTATGCGGCTACGATGGGGAATACGATATGCCGGATACGTGGTCTTTACATGAATGGAAGGCAAACGCCGCCTACAAGAGTCATCGCGGGGACCATACCGGGAACCGGCACCGCGAACGGATTTGGTTTTCTCCCCATTGCCTTCAAGAACGGAATTATTTATGGGAATGTGAAAATAAGGAGTGGTTTTCATGAAACAAAAACCGCCCCTCAAGGGCATGCCCGCGCATCTATACATCACGCTAGACGGATATGAGTTCCGGGCCGTCAATCCACAAAAATGGCTGCACCCGCTGACCATGCAACGATACGTCCGCGCCGACCTGTACGAGAAGGCAAGGAAGCGGATCAAAGCCCTGGAAAAGGAGTTAGAGGACATCAACCAGGATCTATTCAATAGACCCCCGATAATAGGAGG
>JAKPRU010001250.1 GCA_029557025.1 Candidatus Omnitrophota bacterium
CCCCGGCAAGTTTACCGCATCGGGCACGGCGAAAGGCGGCATCTGGCATCTGGCGTGCGCCGCCTGGCTGAAAGCCTGTGGACTGCCGCCGGATGCGCTCACCTGGGTTCCGAGCACCGGAGCGGCGGCAGGGCTTCAGCAGCTGATCAGCGAAGGGATCGATGTGGTGTTCTGCTCCCCCGCCGAGGGCAAACCGTTGCTTGATGCCGGAAAAGTCCGCCTGATTGCGATTCTCAGCCGCGAGCGTAATCCGATGTTTCCCGATGTGCCGACGTGTATCGAACAGGGCGTTGATGTTGAAATCTACGGTTGGACGGGACTTGCCGCTCCGGTCGGAACACCGGAACCCATCCTCAATCGCCTGGAGGACGCCCTGCAGAAGGTTGCCACCAGCGAGGATTTCGAAACGTTAATGCGTAACGCAGGATTCCAGGTGAAGACGGAGAATTCACAACGATTCCGTGAAATCCTCCAGGTGGATGATATCAAGTTTGGTCAATTGCTGAAAGATGCGCGGATTGTGGAATGAAAAGCGACCGAATCCTAGGAACGCTGGTTCTAATTGCGGGCATTGCCCTCTACGTGGCGACCATTGATTTCCCCGGTGCGGCAAGTAATCGTCCCGGCCCTGCATTTCTTCCAAGAATCCTCGCCGTTCTATTCGTGGTCTCCGGCATCCTGTTGATTCTTCATCCAAAACCAACCGGAAACGGCAAGGAAGAAAGTCAACCCGGAAATCGGGTTAAAGTTGCTGCCATGATTGTCGGACTTGTGCTATATTCGATGATCGCGGACATTACCGGCTTTCTGATTGCGGGGGGATGCCTGACTTTCGGATTCTGTTTGCTTCTGGGGAACTCCTGGCGGGTCAGTCTTTTGGTCACTGTGATTTTGGTTCCGTCGGTTTACACTATTTTTTCAACCGTACTGGGTGTTGTCCTACCGGTTGGCTGGTTGGGGTGGTGATGTGATTACTGACGCTTTTGCTTTGGTATTTCAACCCTCTGTTCTCCTAGTCATGGCAGTTTCCGGGCTGTACGGCCTGTTTGTCGGTTCCGTTCCGGGGTTGACAGCAACGATGGCTGTGGCGCTGATGGTTCCGTTCACCTTTTACATGGACCCACTTCCGGCTTTAGCGGCGATTGTGACTATGGAGGCTATGGCGATCTTCGCAGGCGACATTCCCGGAGCTTTGGTGCGAATTCCCGGAACGCCGTCCTCGGCGGCCTATACGGATGATGCGTATGCGTTAACTCAAAAAGGGCGGGCGCAGTCGGTTCTGGGGGTGTGTCTTGTCTTCTCGGTTGTAGGGGGACTGTTCGGCTCTGTGGTTTTGATGATCGCCGCACCGTGGCTGGCTCAATTCGCGCTTCAATTCACGAGTTATGAATATTTCTGGCTGGCGCTATTGGGATTGAGCTGCGCTGCCCTGGTCGCGAGAGGTTCTCCGCTAAAAGGGGCAATCTCCCTTGGAATTGGCCTGTTTCTCTCCACAGTCGGGCTGGACCCGGTGGATGGATACGCCCGGTTTACTTTCGGATCTGCGGATCTTGTGGGCGGTGTGAGTTTCATTCCGGCAATGATCGGCCTGTTCGGGCTTTCCGAAGTTATTCGCAACCTCCTTCGTTTCGATGACGACATTCAAGTCTGTCAAACAGAGAAAGGCGGTTTGTTCAAGGATGTTTTTCATCTGCTGAGACGAAGAAAGAAGAGCCTTTTGCGATCTGCCGCCCTGGGGACCGGTATCGGCACACTTCCCGGAGCCGGAGCGGATATCGCCGCCTGGATTTCGTTCGGCGTATCGAAACGGTGTTCGGATACTCCGGAGGAATACGGCCATGGCAGCCTGGAGGGTGTCAGTGATGCGACCGCCGCGAATAACTCGGCCCTCTCCGGCGCCTGGGTTCCCGCGCTGGTGTTTGGTATTCCGGGTGATACGGTCACGGCGATTGCCATCGGGGTGCTCCTGATGAAAGGTCTTCAGCCGGGACCGGCTATTTTCGAGCGGCAGCCGGAACTGCTTTATACCGTGTATATTGTGTTCCTGCTTGCCAATCTTTTGCTGCTTGCGTTCGGGTATCTGGCCATCCTTGCGGGCCGATGGGTGGTGACGCTGCCGCGCCGAATCCTGCTACCGGGCATCCTCCTTTTCTGTGTGGTCGGCTCCTTTGCGATCAACCTCAGCCCGTTCGACATCGGCGTGATGATTGGGATGGGGCTTCTCGGCTATTACCTGGAGGCCAACGAGGTTCCCATCGGTCCGATTGTCCTGGGCCTGGTACTCGGCCCGATGCTGGAACATCATTTTATGAACAGCCTGATTAAATCGCAGGGGAATCCGGTGCCGTTCTTTACGCGGCCGGTTGCCGGGATATTAGGGGTTCTTTGCCTTGTAATGTGGTTTTATCCCTTCATCTCCTATATCGGGAGATGGAGAAAACGCTAGTGTTGTGTAAATGAATAGTCTTGACTATAACGTCGTTGCGAGCATCCCTCCGGCAGGGCCGGTGATTGGGTCAAGAAAGCCGTTCTTTGCCAGGCAGGGACGCCTGGCCCACTGGTGGGACAGGCCTCTGTGCCTGTCGATGGGTGAGCTTTCGTAGGAGGAGCAACCCGGAGTCTGCGAAGGGCTGCCACGTGGCGATCTCAGGTTTGTCGAGATTCCTCACATTCGTTCGGAATGACAATTAACCTTTCATTTCGAACCCCTTCCCTGTCATTTCGACCGCAGAGAGAAATCTCCATCGGCTACTTCTGAACCGGATTCTGTACGGTGTCCGATGTTCTTCCGCCCATAAACCTGAAAACGCCGGCCAGCAATAAAATGCCGAACAGGAGGTAAATCATCGATGTTGCGCTCAGGCAAGCGCTCATCCCGAAGCGCTGGGAGGCGGCGGCGATGGTCACTGTAGCAATCCCGCCGCCGAACCAGCCGATAGAGTTCATCACGCCCACGGCGGTTGCGCGACGTTCTGCCGGAACCACATCATGTAATGATGCCCAGATATTGGCATCGTATATCCCTTTGAAAAAACCAAAACCGGCCAATGCAAGGACCAGAACGGGGACTTGTAACGTCCACCCGACAACGAAAATAAACGGCACGCCACAAAAGAGTCCGAGCGACTGCGTCATCATGCGCCCCCCGCGCCAGCGCCGGACCATGTAATCCGCCAGCATCCCGCCGCAAAGCACGCCCAATACCGATCCGATCTGCAAATAGGCTGTCGCGCTGAAACCGGCCATCGAAAGGCTCATATTGAATTTGTCGTAGAGAAATTTCGGAGTCCAGACCAGGTAGATCATCGCCACAAAATTGGCTCCAACAAATACGGCGGTCAGAATCCAAACCATCGGGATTTTGTAGAGATAAACAATGCTCATCAGAATCTGCCCGAGACTTTCCGATTTTTTGTCGTTTCGGCTGTCGGAAGACAACACACTATTCCCGCTCGGTTCTCTCAGGAAAAGCATGAGGAGGAGGACAAAGAATATCCCGCTCAATCCCAGCACTAGAAACGAAGAGTGCCAGCCGTAATGCTGTCCCATCCAGCCCCCCAGCCAGCCGCCCCCTACGGTTCCTATGTATACGCTCGATTGATGAATCCCCATCGCGCGTGAACGGGTTTCCTTGCCGTGATAGCTGCTGATCATCGACATCGCGGCGGGAAAATAGAACGCTTCCCCGAATCCTTCCACAGCGCGCAGAGTCACCAGCTGCCAGTAATGCCGGGAAAAAGCGAATAGCATTGTAATGACGGACCAGAAGAGGAACCCGGATAGAATGACGGTTTTTCGCTTGAACCGATCTCCCACCATCCCTGCGATCCACCCGAATCCGGCGTAGACCCACATGAAGGACGCGGCCACATAACCTAATTGTGTATCGGTAAGCCCCAATTCTTTTTCCAACAACGGAAACACGGAAAAGATACTTTGTCGGTCTGCATAGTTGAAAAAGCAAATAAACCAAAGCATTGCCACAACGGCCCATTTGTACGTATCTTTTTTCATCATGCACGGAGTCTCCAAATCATGTTGTCTGAGCTTGTCCCGTCGGCGGCTCGCCATAATGTCGTCCGGGGATTCTCCCTCTCCTCCGGGAGAGTTGGGGGTGCGGGACATTCGATGTGGAACAGGTTTCCAGCGTGCCGTCCGGAACACCGGACCCTACCATGCCCGTTCTTTTCCCGTCAAGGCTTAAACAAGTGCGGGGAGTCGGATGATCTCCCATCGCGCCCTGTTTTTCCACCGGATCCATGCATAATCCGGTTCGGTGTATGGGCGGCGGAGATCCCACGGCAACGGGAACTTGTGGTAGAACCCATGGGACAAATCCGGCATGAACGGCATGGCATCGGGTATCTTCCTTGGGAAACCCGGAGCATTCTTTTCCTCAAAGCGGTCATGGCGTATGCTTGGCCGTGGACCACGATGGTGAATCTCCGGCTCACTACAGGATCGGGACCGCGATTGCACAATAAGAGTGGCTGCCGGTTTCTTCTCCGGCGAAATCTGATATGCTGAACGACTGTTATCGGGGATGCAGGAGATGAGAATGAAAAGAGTTCTGATTATCGGGACCGGTTCCATCGGGGAACGTCATCTTCGCTGCTTCTTGAATACCGGAAGAACCGTTGTCGGAATTGTGGAGATCAATGCGGAATTGCGCACAGCGATTGCGCAACGTTATGATGTGGAGGCGGCCTGGGATTCCCTGGAAAAAGCGCTGGAGGAGACATGGGATGCGGCTGTAATCG
>JAKPRU010000854.1 GCA_029557025.1 Candidatus Omnitrophota bacterium
AATGTCTGTGCCGATGAATTCCTTGCCGTCTGCGCGGCAGAAGGAACAATCGGAACCGAAACAGAGAGACCTGGCTCGGGAGGGGAATAGATGATCGTGGTTATCGTACTCTTGTCTTTTCATGGGGTTTAATCCACCAGGATTCAAAAGTGGTACTACTCTACTCCGCTCAGCGGATCTGACGAAAACCCTTCGGGACTTTATGTTCCCATCGGTTCCCTGCTTGTCAAATCTTCCGCAATGCCCGAAACAAGGCGCGAAAGGCCAGCTGAATATTCAGTAACCGCCCATTCGTGAATCCGGACCCCGGCCTTCTTGTGCATGTGCTTCTTGACAGACTGACAGGGAAGGCAGAAACCAACTGCATTCAAGTCATATTCATCATATTGCCAGGATTCGTCCGGCTCGGATTGGGATACGAAATGCATATCGGAATCCCGCAAAATGGATCGCAGGTATTCCTTTAACTCCCGCCGTCTCTGAAATCTCAGCAGGGAATGTTCACTGTTCTTTTCCCGAAAAAGGTTCTCAATCGCATAGGATTTGTCTGGAAATCCCTCTTCCGTGAGGTCCAGCGCCACAACGAACTCCAAATGTTCGTAAATCCCGCATTCGTTCTGCAGAAATTCGATCACCTGGTCCGCACCGCGTGACTCATCTTCCTCATCTCCTGTGAAAGCAACGAGCGCTTGGGGATGCAGCCGATCCGCGCACATCAGCGCAACGGCAATTCCATTACATGCCGAGTTGTCGAATGTCCCGACGATCATGCCATCCTCTCTGCGAGCATGGTAACACGGGTAAACGGAGTCGACGTGCGCCAAAATCAGTATCACAGGCGCATCAAGGTCAAATGCGTGGTGACGGTATACCACAGCCAGCGGTCGCTCTCCATAAACCACGTACGGCGACTCGGCCAAATACTCTTGTATCCGCTCCAGTCGCTCAACCTGGATGAACTGATGACCATCGTCTGTGCAGGGAACCGTCAAACGTTCAATGAATTCGAACATCCTTGAATCTTCCTTGGCAGCATAGCAGAAATCTGATCCTTAAAATACCGCACGCCGGAATCGAGGTTATTTCTGTCCATCTGTTCGTTTTCCGCGCACGTATTTCCGGCAAAAGATTTCTGTAATCTCACGCAGATCCGGGGTCAGGAACTCCAAGGCTTTTGTTCGAATGGTGTCCGGAACTTCTCCATAGAAAGCCTCCGCGATCCCACCGGTAATGCAGGCCAGCGTATCGCTGTCGCCTCCCAGTGAGATGGCATTCCGGATCGCGTCCTCATACGAAGTCGAATCCAGAAATGAAACAATCGCCTCCGGTACGGTCCCCTGGCAGGACTCGTTAAACGAATACGTTGGCCGGATATCGTCCACAGTCCGGTGTAAGTCATATCCGAACCGTCGGCTGATTTTCATTCGAATCTCTTCTTTGTCGTGCCTCATCCGGGCAAGGAATATCGCAAGAGCGGTCGCCTGTGCCCCTTTGATCCCTTCGGGATGATTGTGTGAAATCTCGGCCGTCTTCCTGGATTCCTCAAGCGCCTCAGTTTCCGTATCAAACGCAAATCCGACAGGGCTGACACGCATCGCCGAACCATTCCCCCAACTGTTGTACGGCTGCGGATCATCCGAATGAAGCCAGTCGCCAAATAATCCGCCATATCCCGCTCCGGGATAACGTCTGCCGATCTGAAGGATGGATTCAAGATACGAACGCCCGGACAGGATGGCATCCGCTACCGCTACGGTCAGCACGGTGTCGTCCGTGAAAGAACATTGGGGATGGAAAAGAGGAAAGTCCTTCGTTTTGATCCGATCAAACTCGTAGACTGACCCGATAATATCCCCCGCAATAGATCCGATCATCTGTTCTTCCTTTAAGTTGAACGTCGAGATTCTGAGAATCTGGTCATCCGTCCACAGCCGCCAGTGACCGATCCTTTGGTTTTGACAGATGGTTGGGGGCAAGTCTTTGCGCGATCCACTCGTGGATCAGATTCTTATCCCTCAACTGCTGAAGATTGACGTTGAAGGTCAGATACTTGTTGCCCCTTGCTCCAAAAGCAATCCCTTCTTTGTTCAAGTAATCTGTTGCTTCAGCTATGTCCTGCTCAACATACTTGACTTCGATCAGCGCTCGGTCATTCTTCCGCTTGTTCACCCATACGCGAGCGATCCCGCCAACCGTAAGGGATATGTAGGATTCGAAGTACTTGGTGGGGATGTCCCCGTAAAAGCGAGACAGGAGGTCACGATACCACCGGGAGCACTCCAGCGTTCCCGGGTAATTGTCTACCCAGTGCTTCTCGTCATAGACCTGTTGGGTTGGTTCCTCCTCTTCCGGCTCCTCGTAGGAGTCAATCACCTTTGTGAAATGGAGCGCCATGGCATCGCCGATTTGAACAATGT
>JAKPRU010000861.1 GCA_029557025.1 Candidatus Omnitrophota bacterium
GTGCCATGCGTGAGGATGGCTATCGGCGAATCGGGTTTATCGGAAATCTCTATCGTCCGGATCACCGGACAAGCCGCGATGGATACCTGGAGGGGATAACGGATCTCGGGCTGGGATTCCGATTGATTCGGGATGCCAACGAAGAAACAATCGGCGCGGTTGTGAAGGACCTTCTCGCAGAAGATCTCGGAGTGGAAGGGGTGATTGTGATGGGTGGGAATCTCTCCATTGCCGCGCTGCCGCTCATTATGATCCAACGTCCGCAAGTGAAGTTCGGATGTCTTCGGGAGAATGCCTCGGTGGCTCCGCTGGCCGATGTCAGCTATTATGGCGAGTATTTCCAGGAGGAAGTGGGCCGTATGGCGGTGGACCTGTTGGTTGATGTGTATACGGGGAAAGTGAAAGGACCCTGCCTGAGGTTTTCTTCGTATAGGATACAGCGACCGCGGATTGCCACGCACGGGAGCTGAGAATTAAAATTTAAAACACAAATGTATTATTCGGTCATTCCTGCCGTACGAATGTCCTTTATCCGCACGTATCCAATGCCGTTTCGATGTGTGCCTTCCATTGAGCCTTTTGGTGTTTTCCTGGATATTTGAGAGATTGAATTCATTCGAACAACGGGAGAACAGGAAATGGATGTTCAAAAGAGACGGAAGAGTCCATTTGTGAAAAGATGTGTGCGTTTTCTGATGGTGTTTCTTTTGGTGGGATGGGTGATTTCACCAACTGCCTTTATTTCGGCGGAAGATGTGGCGACGGAATGGAAGGCGGGGATTGCCACGGTGACAATCACACCGGAGCAGCCGATGTGGATGGCGGGATACGCCGCCCGCAATAAACCCTCGGAGGGGAAAGTCCATGACCTTCACGCGAAGGCGCTGGCATTGGAGGACGCGCAAGGGACACGGTTGGTGATTGTTACGATGGATCTATTGGGAGTGACACGAAGTATGCGTGACTTTGTGGAACGGGAGGCAAAGCGTCTTTACGATCTTCCACCGGAAGGACTGCTGATGAACGCCTCTCATACGCACTGCGGGCCGGAGTTGCGGGCGGACGCTGCCGAGATTTCCGGAGTGTCTCCGGAGTATGTGGAACGCATCAGGGAGTATGTCCCGTTATTGCAGGAGAAGATTGTGCGGATTATCGGGAAGAGCTTGGCGAACCTGGCTCCGGCGGAGCTCGCCTACACCCATGCCCGCGCGGGATTCGCCATGAACCGCCGCCAGCCGACCGAACACGGGGTGGAGAATCGACCCTATCCCGATGGGCCGGTGGATCATGATGTCCCGGTGCTTCGGGTGGACAAGCCGGGCGGGGAGCTGCGGGCTGTCCTGTTCGGCTATGCCTGCCATAATACGACGCTGGATTTCTATCAATTTTGCGGCGATTATGCCGGATTTGCGCAGCAGTATGTGGAGGAATCACATCCGGGAGTGACGGCGATGTTTATGATCGGGTGCGGGGGTGACCAGAATCCGCAGCCCCGTGGCATTCCCGACCCGGCGCGTTTCAGACGGCTGCAACATCCGGAAGATTCGGTTTCCTACCTGGTTCCACGCGGGGCTGTGCAACTTGCTGAGCAGCATGGGCGCGCGCTGGCCAATGGGGTGGAGGCCGCGCTGCACGCCTACCCCCGCATGGTTCACGCTCCCCTGCGGGCCGCGATTGATACGGTCCCGCTGGATTTTGCGAAGATTCCCACGAAGGAGGACCTGGAGAAGCAAGCCCAATCGCCCGGCAAGTACGAGCAAGACCATGCAAAGATGTTGCTGGAGGAACTGGAAAAGACCGGAAATATCCGAATCAGCTATCCGTATCTGGCCCAAGTGGTCCGGTTTGGCAATGATCTGACTTTGATCGCCCTGTCCGGTGAGGCGACGGTGGATTATTCTCTGCGTCTCAAGAGAGAGCTTGCAGGGCCGCCGGTCTGGGTGGCTGGATACTGCAATGATGTGTTCGGATACCTTCCGTCACGCCGCGTGCTGGAAGAGGGTGGATATGAAGCGTTCCATTCGGCAGGATTTTACGGACTGCCGGGCGGATTTGCCCTCACGATCGAAGAGGCGGTGGTGGGGAAAGTGCAGGAGCTGGTGGGGCAATTGGAAATTAAGAATTAAAAATTGGGGAAGAAGGAGGGCAGAGAAAAAAGATAGAGGGAGGAGAAGAAGAGTGGAGGGAGAAGAGTGGAGGGGAAGGCTGGAGAAAGAAGGGTGGGGAGTGCCCCATGGTCTTACCTTGGACAGAAGAATTGTGAGATAATATGGAGTTTGTTCTAAAAACGAATACGGCGAATTATCGTGGATAATGAGAGGTAGCCTAGAAAGGAAAACAGTAATGCCGTTCCCGATTCTGTGCAGATTTCCTTTACTAATTCTTCTCGTGCCCCTGATGATGGGGTGTGGAACCTGCCCGTGTTCCAGGCCGGGCGAGAAAGAAATTCGGAACTCCCTTGGTGTTCGTCTGGCCAGCTATGGAAAGTACCAGGATGCCGCCTGGGATCACCTGGAGTCCATCGGGGTGCATTCTGTTTTTATCAACGTTCCGACACCCGACGAGATGGACGCGGTGGTGCAGAAGTTGAAAGCGCACGGTCTCAAGACTCCTGTAATGCGAGGGGACACGGATCTTTCCAAAGAAACTTGTATTGCGGAGCTCGCGGTCCAATTGGAAACCTGTGAGAAGATGGGCGCAAAATATATGTTTCTTTCTCCGAAGCGCCATGATGTGCCAAAAGAGGTCATTTTCGAGCGTCTTCGCCGGGCCGGAGATGTTGCCCGAAAACACGGTGTGATTATCGCGCTGGAGACACACCCGGATCTCGGGACGAACGGCGATGTGCATCTGGACACAATGCGTCAGATCAATCATCCGAATATCCGGGTCAACTTCGATACGGGCAATATCCACTATTACAACAAAGGAACCGATGCGCCGACCGAGTTGAAAAAAATAATTGACTACGTT
>JAKPRU010000872.1 GCA_029557025.1 Candidatus Omnitrophota bacterium
TGCCGCTTCCCGGGATCGTGTGCGTGATGTTGTGGCAGGCATCAAGACATGTGGTGAGGCTCTATTACTGGGGGAAGTCTGCATTCTGGGTTACACCATTGTACAGGGGCCTGTGTACCGCAGTGGGAAAAGACTTCAAGGCGGGGACTTTTGTTCCCTATGTGGAAGGGACAGGCAGGATCTTTCTGGGGGACAATGTCCGATTCGACGGCAAGCAGAACTACATCTTCAGCAGTATTCGGAGCGTGATGCCCGAGATCCATGTAGGGGACAATACCGGTTTCGGTCACGGCGTGACATTCGACATCGCGGGAAAGCTGATCATCGGAAAGAAATGCTTGATAGCGGGTGGGGTGACATTCCAGGATTGCGGAGGGCATTCCCTTGTGCCGGAGAAGCGTGCATGCGGAGAGCCGCCGGCGGAAAAGGACGTCAGGGACATTACCATAGGGGACAACGTCTGGATAGGAGCCGGGGCGTACATATCGCCCGGTGCGCGAATCGGGGAAAATTGTGTGGTCGCGGCCAATACGACGGTCGCGAGAAACATCCCGCCGAATTCCCTTGTCTATGCCTTGCCCGCAAAAGTCGTCACGATCAGAAATATTTCCAAGGTGATCTGACGGGTATTCCCGTGTTTGCCGAAAGACCCTAATATGAAGCAAATGTTCTGGTTGTCATTTTCGATCATCTTCTATGCGTACATCGGATACATCCTTTCATTGTATCTTCTGGCCGCATTTTGCAGGCGGAGCGATCGGCATTGCACCCCGGGCACGTTGCCGACAGTGTCTCTGCTCATTTCGGCTTACAACGAGGAAAAGGTCATTGAAGACAAGCTCATGAATGCGCTGTCCCTGAATTACCCCGGGGAACTTCTCGAGATCACGGTCGTATCGGACGGTTCGACGGACAGGACCGAGGAAATTGTCGGGCTGTATTCGGATCGAGGCGTAAAGCTCCTGAGCTGCGCGGGAAGGCTGGGCAAAACGGCATGCCTGAACAAGGCAATTCACGCTGCGACGGGGGATATCGTTGTGTTTTCCGATGCAAACTCGCAGTATGATCCCGATGCACTGAGAGAATTGGTGAAGCATTTTACGGATGAGAAGATGGGCTATGTGACCGGCTATACGCGGTATACGACCTCGACCGGCGGGGAGACGGTACTTCCTATCGGTATGTACACAAAAATGGAGAAACTGACGAAAATCCTGGAAAGCAAAATCAGTTCATGTGTAGGCGCGGACGGCGCGATATTCGCCATACGGAAAAGCCTATACCAACCACTCGCCGATTCCGACATAAACGATTTTGTCATCCCGCTCAATATCGTCCGGCAGGGATTCCGGGGCGTGCTGGAGGAAAAGGCCTTCTGCGCGGAGAAAGCGGCGGACGGTCCGAAGGGAGAATATCGCAGGCAGGTCAGGATCACGAATCGGACGATCCGGGCATTGTTTGCAAATGCGGATCTGCTGAATCCGTTGAAACACCGGTTCTTCGCGTATGCACTGTTTTCACACAAACTGCTGAAGCTCTTGACCCCCTATTTTCTCTCTGCCCTGTTCGTGACAAATGCCTTGCTGGTACAGAAAGGGGCTTTCTATTTGTGGGTCTTCATCGGCCAGTTGCTCTTTTATGCTCTCGCAGCGTTAGGTTACGCGGGGATAAGAGGGGGGATGATGGATAGGCTCATATCGCTGGCGGAAACATTTGTGACGGCAAACTTTGCCATATTCGTGGGCTGGTTGCTGTATTTTCGCGGTGAAACGATCGTGACATGGTCAAAAGCAAGATGAATATGTCTGCTAAAATGAGGTGGAGGTACAGGCCGATGCCCAAAATTGCGAACAATGATTGCATGGACGCAAAGGGCGAAGGACCGGTCGGGAATTGAGGACCTAATCATGGCGATAAATATTCTGGGAATATCGGCATTTTACCACGACAGCGCGGCTGCAGTGGTCACGGACGGTCAGGTCGTCACGGCGGCGCAGGAGGAACGATTCACGCGAAAGAAACACGACGACGGATTTCCTGCACATGCGATTGCGACATGCCTCGAAGGGGCCGGCCTGTCCATGAGAGAGATCGATTATGCGGTCTTCTACGACAAGCCGCTGATCAAGTTCGAGCGGTTGCTCGAGACCTACCTGTCATATGCTCCACGGGGATTCCGGTCTTTTGGTGCGGCAATGCCGATATGGCTGAAAGAGAAACTGTTCCTGAAGCGAACGCTGAAGAAAGAGCTGGCTGCCCTCGCGGGCATGAAGGAGTCCGAACTGCCGCCGCTGCTGTTCAACGAGCACCACAGATCCCATGCTGCATCCGCATTCTACCCGAGTCCATTCGAAAAGGCCGCTGTGCTTTGCCTCGATGGTGTCGGCGAATGGGCGACCAGCACGGTGTGGTCGGGAGAAGGCCGAACCTTGACGCCTTGCTGGGAAATTGATTTCCCCCATTCGCTGGGGCTGTTATATTCGGCATTCACCTACTTCACGGGTTTTAAAGTAAACTCCGGTGAGTACAAGCTTATGGGTCTGGCCCCATACGGCGAACCGAGATACGTCGGACAGATACTGGATAAGCTCATCGATGTGAAGGCCGACGGCACGTTCAGGCTGAAGATGGATTACTTCAACTACGCAACGGGGCTGACCATGACAAACGAACGGTTCGATGAACTGTTCGGCGGCCCCCCCCGAAAACCCGAGTCAAACGTAACGCAGAGGGAAATGGACGTTGCAAGATCCATCCAGGTTGTGGTCGAGGAGATCATTCTCAGACTCTGCAAAACGATACACGCGGAACTCGGGATCGATAACCTGTGCCTGGCTGGTGGTGTGGCCTTGAACTGCGTGGCAAACGGACGGGTGTTGAGGGAAGGGCCGTTTAAGGATATCTGGATACAGCCGGGGGCGGGAGATGCAGGCGGTGCTGTCGGTGCTGCCCTGACAATCTGGCACGAGTATCTCGAAAAGCCTCGCAAGGTCAATGGTTCGGACTCCATGAAAGGCGCTTTCCTCGGTCCGCGGTACACGGCGAGTGAAATTGTCGCATACCTCGACTCCGTCGGCGCGAAGTACAGGCAGTATGAAGACGGGCAGCTGATCCCGCGTCTTGCGGAAATCCTTGAGAATGAGAATGTGGTGGGGTGGTTTCACGGGAGAATGGAGTTCGGCCCTCGCGCCCTTGGAGGGCGCTCGATTATCGGCGACCCTCGGAGCAAGAAAATGCAGTCTGTCATGAACCTCAAAATCAAGTACAGGGAATCGTTTCGTCCTTTCGCTCCCGCGGTGAAAGCGGAAAAAGTATCGGAATGGTTCGCCATAGATCGGCCAAGCCCGTACATGCTCCTGGTGGCTCCTGTTAGGGAGGAGCGAAGAATAGAAATGACGGAGGAGCAGAAAAAGCTCTTCGGCATCGAAAAACTGAATATCCCGCGGTCTGAAATTCCTGCAGTCACCCATGTGGATTATTCTGCACGTGTCCAGACGGTTCATCGGGAGACAAACCCCAGGTTTCATGAACTCCTGGACGTCTTCGAGCAGCGAACAGGCTGCCCGGTACTTGTCAATACATCGTTCAATGTGCGGGGAGAGCCCATTGTCTGCACACCGGAGGACGCTTATCGCTGCTTCATGCGGACGGAGATGGATTACCTGGTCCTGGAGAATATACTTCTGGCAAAATCCGATCAACCGGAATGGAAGGAAGCCGGAGATTGGCGCGCCAAATTGATGCTGGATTGAACATGACACACGAAATACACGAACTTGACGACAAGAGCTTGAGACGCTTTGGTATCGTAACCGGAGCGATGACGGTCGGCCT
>JAKPRU010000892.1 GCA_029557025.1 Candidatus Omnitrophota bacterium
ACTGTCCTGGGAATACCCGTAAGTAGAGAAATGCCTGGACGAGTACTGGAGGAGATATTCTGTGAAGGCTATTTCGACCGGCATCCAATCTCGTGGGTTGACGCCTATCCGCCACCCCCAGCGGTGACCCATGATAAAGAAAATCAAATTCAGATAGATGATCGTCTGAGAGGCTTGGGATATATTGAGTAGATCCGGTGCCCCCTGTCGAGCCATAGCACGGGCATATCGCACGTGGCCGCTGGATTCCGGCTTTCGCCGGAATGACACCTTGGCATTCTCTCTGGCAACCCCGGTCTTGTCGGCCTCCCTTTGAGAGAGCGTCGTCTGCTCCCTCTCCCTCCGGGAGGGAGCAGGGGAGGGGATCTCCTGGACACTGGGACTCACGCTCAGTTCAATGGCGAGACATCCCCGCCATAGTGTACGATCGCTCCGGGGCTGATCAGTCCATTAGACATATCATAAACCTGGTCTCGGAAGAACTGCTTGTCCCAGTGGTTGGGACCGGTGAATGCCCAGTCCAATTGAGCACCATTGCCCGACCTCCCCGGGCCGAGACCACCCAGCACATACGCATACGGCGGTTTGTTTCCCCAGCCCAAGTCGCTGCCGGTGTAATCCCAAGTATCGAGTGTGCTGTCGGGATTGATGTCTTTCCCTTTTTCCTCTTTTTTCAGGAAGAAGTCTCTCGGAACGGAGTTCATATAGGCCATGGGTGTGGTCAACTGCCACAGCTCCGAGGCTCCTGCCATGGTGCGAATATACCTGCCATTGTCCAACCGGTACATTTCCAGGGCATCTGTCGCCGCTTTCATGTCCGCCTTGGCGCGTGTCACCGATGCCTTGATCCGCGCATTCATGAAATTGGGAACCGCAATCGCGGCCAGAATTCCGATAATCGCCACCACGATCAAAAGTTCAATGAGCGTAAAGGCTCGCGTTCTCATGCTGGACAAACCTCCGGAAGCCTCTTGGTTTTGTTTGTTTTCCCGGACATCGGACCCTACCGGGAACGATTTATATTTACATTTCTGATTATACCCAATGTTCACACAAATGCAATACCATGTCAACCGGAGAGAATCCAAATTGGCCGTTTTCTTTCAGAGAATTGCCGGATAAATAGTATGACGATATCAGGGCTGTCGTTGGTATATGCAACACGAACCGGTCCGTAGGGGCGACGCTTGGGGCATTACGAACATCTCTATCGCCGTTTTTCCTTTTCTTCCAACCAGCGGCGTTTCTTCTCCAGGTCCTCCAGGCGATTCCGTTCGATGGAGGTCAATGTCGGCATTTTCACAGGCTGTCGTGACTTTTCAATCTGCGCTTTGCACTCGAGCAGTGCCCGGTCGTTGGGGGCTTTTTTCAGCCCTTCGTTGATACATTTTTCAGCCTCGACCACATTGCCGCTGTTGAGCAAGGCCGTACCCATATACCGGTAGTAATCCGTCCCACGACTACGCATATACTGTCCCGATGCCTTGAATGCCTCCACCGCACCGGCCCAGTCTCGATTCTCATATCGAAGCATTCCGAGCAGATGCCAGGCCGAACGGTCTCCGGGATTCCGTTTCAGCCCTTCTTCCAGAAAAGAAAGCGCAAGATCCTTCCGCCCGTATGCAGCCAGCTGCGAACCGAGCTCGATATTCTCGGCAGGTGTCTTCCGTTCCTTGGAATACAGCGCGAGAAATGCCTGTGCCTGCTGCGGCGGGATCTTGGCGATCGTGTCCGCTATACTTAACGCCTGTTTCGATCCTTCTCTGTCCCCCTGAAGTGCCCGTGCCTGTGCCACCTGTCGATATCCGTCCGCATTCAGTGGATTGATCTTCAATGCCGTGTCCAGGTCCGTCAGTGCCGATGTCGCATCTCCCAGCGCCAGGGAGGCTTTGCTGCGTTCCAACAGGGCGTTCTGATTGTTCGGATACGCCTGGAGAGTTTCATTCAACAGCGCCACCGCCTCTTTGTACCGGCCTTCCTGGTTGTAGATGTTGGCTCGCAGCAACTTGGGTTCCCCCAGGTTCGGATACCGGCGGATCAGGTTGTCCAGAACGGTTGCCGCGCGGGAATAGTCCTTATCTTTCCAATAGAGTTCTGCAATCTGGCAGGAAATTCGGGGATCGTTGGGCAGCTGTCGTTGCACAATTTCCAGCTCTTTAATGGCGTTCATACTCTGTCCTGCGCTCGCCAGGATGGATGCCAGCTCCATCCGATACCCGATTTGAGCAGGACCCTCCGGGGTATGCTCCACACAGAATCGCAACTGCTCCAGCGCCTCACGGCTTTGCGGATCGACTTTGCGCAGCGCCTGAGCGAGACGATACCGGGCCTCGATATATTCCGGGCTGGCAGAAACAACCTCACGGTAAGCCTGGGCTGCCAGAACAAAATTCTTCTGCTGCTCGGCCTGTTGTCCTCTGAGGAACGAACGGGTGACCGTCTCGAGTGTCGAGGAGGCCCGGGTTGCCTCCTGCACGGCTCCCGCCGCTGAACTCTGTTCGGTGCCCGATGCAATCCACGGATTTGATGCCAGTGCCGAGAGACTCAAAATCAGCGCCGCAATTCCATTCATCATGGTTTTATTCCTATTCCGATCATTATCATCTTATCCCCGTTCCGATCACCATCATTGTATTCCCATCCCGAATATCCCTGTTGTTTCTTCATATATAGTGTATCAAAATCTTTCCTCCACATCACTGAGGAATTCCCCCGCTTTTTGATAAATTGATCACACAGAGACCGATTGCTCTAACAGAGA
>JAKPRU010000899.1 GCA_029557025.1 Candidatus Omnitrophota bacterium
GCTGTCCGTTTCGCGAGTCGGAGAGGAAATCTGCAAAATCGGACGAAGCCAGGCATGGGGGTGATCTTTCAGAATCCGCAATCCGAAAATATTCCATCCCCGGCGCATGTGCTTCAAGACCCGGTCAGAAACCGGAATCTGCTTGGGGATTCCGGTCGTCCCGGAGCTTCGCGAAAACATCAGAACCTGCTCTCCGGGAGGAATCAACGCGGTGGTTTCCCCCTCAAAAACACGCCGCATATACGGCAGGAGGGTTTCGTAGGTATTCACCGGAACCGCGGAAATGAACTCTTCGTAATTGCGGATGGAATCAAATCGGTGATCCCGCCCGTAGGCGGTGTTCGCGTGGATTCGCACCAATTCCTGAAGCACCTGTTCCTGCACTTCGCTCGTCCGCCGGTGGGCGGCAAGAAATTGATTCAGTTGAATCTGGGCATGCCGACCCGCCAGGGACGCCACAGGCTTAAGCAGGATTCTGGAAAACGCGTTCATTCCCGCACCCTCATGTCATATCGGGCGGCTCGCCCGCTGGAGAAGCAATTTCCTGTCCATTCACCTCTTCTCCAGAAAGATACTTCCGGAAAAAAGCGACGGTCCGGGCGGCATATTGTTTAGGCTCCAGAATGACCGACTGATTGTGCTTGGCGTCGTCCACCAGCCACAAGTATTTCGGTGCGGGAGCCTTGTTGTAAAGCATCCGGGTCTGATCCACGCTGATGTAGCTGTCTCGCCGGCCATGAATGAACAGGATCGGGCGGGGCTTCATCTCCCGTACCGCTTTGGTAACCGACAGGAAACGGCATCCCAGGCGAGGCTGGGCGAATCGCATCATGATCCAGAGCAAGAATCGATAAAAAGCGTCCGGGTGATAGGCATACACCAGCTTGTTGGTGGCGAAAATATGCGCCCATCGCTTCATCAGCGCCACCAGGCTTTCTTCCGTGCTGAACGCCCCATCGCAGATAATCGCTTTGATATGCGCATCACTGGAGGCCGCCAATAAGGACGCGCCCGCTCCCCGGGAAATGCCAAAGATTCCGACTTCCACCGGTTTTCCTTCGGCCTCCAGCGTAGATTCCACATAGGAGCAGGCCCCGAGAACGTCTTCCAGCTCTTTGTCCGAGGGCCACTGAAGCGGTTTGTATTTGGGACGACAGGAGCTTTCGCCATGGCCGCGAAAGTCGAAGGTAAACACGTTGAACCCCGCCTCGATCAGTGGGCGGGCATAACGGGCGCAGCTGTACATATCCGATCCGAATTCATGACAAAACACGATTGTACCGCGGTATCTGTTCGGGTTCGGAGTCGAAAGGTGCATGCCGCGAAGACTG
>JAKPRU010001251.1 GCA_029557025.1 Candidatus Omnitrophota bacterium
GGACATTTATCCGGTACATATTCATATTATCAGCGTAACTGGCGAGAGGGGTTTAAAGATCGAAACGGAGAGTACATGCGACAGTCCTACAAGGGAACGGTTACCGGTGAAGCTAATGCGGATGGAATACTAAAGATAAAAGTCCAAATCACAGAAGACACCACACTGGACAATTATGATGGCAGCGGCTGGAAAAATAGTAACCAAGGGTTCAATCTTTTTTCATGGGGAGCCGAGTTCAAGCTTCCGGTTGGTGAGTTGCAGTCATCACAGACGCTCTCCGATGATCAACAAGATGCCGATTCTGCCTCTGTTTCCCCGGAGAAGGCGCTCTTGGCGGTGGCGGGCGGTTCGATGGTGTTGACACTGGGAGTGTTTCTGCAGCTATGGGGGATGGGTGGACTCCAAAACCCGGGAGATTTTCGCGGAGCGCTGGAGAGTCTTTTCAGCTCATCCGGGGGTGAGGTGACAGAGACAGAATCTGCTGTACCGGAGAACGGGGCCGTACAGGACGTGGAAGTCATCCTGATAGAGCCGGAAACCGCTGTGAGCGATTCAGTTATTCAGGAATCCCCTGTCGTGGAAACAGTTATCCCCGATCCCGTTCCCTCTGGCTTCGAGTATCAGGGCAAAGTCTGGTATAAGCCGCCGTGGGACAAGGGCGGTCCTTACTGGATGGATAAATCTGATTACGATGCCATGCGCTCCATGATGCGCCAGGGCAAAGAGTGGTCAGACCGCTGGGGCTGGGTGGATCCGGCGGAAGGCAAAGCCATGGAGGCGCAAAACGCCGAGGCCTGGAATCAATACAAATCTGATACCGACGAGGACATTAAAGTCCTTACCGACCGAATTGCCGAATCGCAGGAAAAACTTGCCGAGATCCGGGAAAAGCAGGCCGAACTGGAAAGAATCGAACAGTTAAGAGAACGGCAGGCAGAACTGGAGAGACAGAGGGAGCTGGACAACTCGTTTGCCACGCAGCTTGGTGATACTTGGGACAATTATGTCGAAGGGGTGAACAGAGATTTAGACGCCCTTCCTGGGGAGTTGAGAGATACGGCGCTGGATGCCGCCCGCGAGGTAAGAGACACAACCGGCGCATTGATTACAGCCGCCGGGGATACTTTTGCCAATTTGACCGATGGAGATAACTGGAAAGCCGTCGGCCAGGCGACGGTGGATACCGCCAAGGACCTGATTCTTCATCCGGTGGAATCTTCCGTTAAGGTGGGCGATGTCGTCAAAGACGCCGGGAAAGGGGCCATAAAGGTCGCAGGCGTTGCCGGACACGTGGCGGCTGCAATTGCTTCCGATCCGGTTGCCTTTGCGGAATCCGTAGTCGGAATCGACAACTGGAAAAAAGTTCTCGATCCGAATGTCCCGGTGGGAGAACGTGTCAGCCGCGCGTTATACGGAGCAGTAGACACAGCTTTGAACTTTGCCTCCGGTGGAACCAAAACGGCGGCTGCCGGTGTTGAGGCAGGTATCGACGCGCTCAAAACAGCCGATACGGTATCGGATGCAGCCAAAGCCGCAAATGCAGCAGACATGGCGGCAGACGCGGCACGCATTACCCCGAAGCTCGATGACCCGGCCCGTGTGCAGGTCTG
>JAKPRU010000922.1 GCA_029557025.1 Candidatus Omnitrophota bacterium
GTCGTGCTGCACGAGACTGCTGTCAATACCATGAAGACAACCACTCCGGACAAATATCGGTTCATAGATCAAAGCGCCCCTTCTCTGAGAGTCGGGCAAGAATAAGCGAATTTGAACGCAACGGCAAGCCGGCTGAGCCGGACTAACCTTTTTTCTCTCGTTCCACCAGGGCACGGATTTTCTGGGGTAACCCGAACAGATTGATAAACCCTTCGGCGTCCGCCTGGTTATACACGGCATCTTCCTCAAAAGTCGCAAAGTCCTTACGGAACAGGGAGTTCGGCGATTTCCGACCCGCCACGATAATGTTCCCTTTGTATAGTTTCAGCCTGACCGTGCCGCTCACCAGGCGTTCCGTACGCTCCAGGAACGCATCCAGCGATTCCTTAAGGGGGCTGAACCACTGCCCGTTATAGACCAACTCGGCATATCGTTCGGCCAGTATCAGGCGGGCATGAAGGGTATCCCGGTCCACAACCAGAGAGACCAGCTCGCGATGTGCCGCATAAAGCACGGTGGCGGCAGGACTTTCATAAACCCCACGCGACTTCATCCCTACCAGTCGATTCTCCACAAGGTCCACTCGACCGACCCCGTTCTCTCCGGCTATTCGGTTCAGTTCAGTGACCAGATCCACCGGCCCCATCCGTTGGCCGTTGAGAGCCACCGGCAACCCCGCCTCGAAATCTAGTGTGACTAGGGTGGGCGTATCCGGGGCGTCCTGAGGGTCCTTTGTGAGAATAAACATATCCTTCGGCGGTTCGTTCCAGGGATCTTCCAGAATGCCGCCTTCAAATGAAAGATGCCACATATTTCGATCCATCGAATACGGCTTTTCGGCGGTCACTGGGATCGGGATATTATACTTTTTAGCGTATGCGATGGCATCCCGACGGGAGCGAATCTCCCATTCGCGCCAGGGGGCGACAATTTTCATCTCCGGCGCAAGGGCTTTGTACGTCAGTTCAAATCGCACCTGATCGTTTCCTTTTCCCGTTGCTCCATGGGAAAGCGCGTCCGCTCCCTCTTTTCTCGCGATCTCCACCTGTTTCTTGGCGATCAGCGGACGGGCCAGGGAGGTTGCCAGAAGGTACTTCCGCTCATAGACAGCATCCGCCTGCATAACCGGGAACGCATACTCGCGCAGAAACTCCTCGCGCAAATCCTCAATGTAAATCTTCGATGCCCCCGAATCGATGGCCTTCTTGTTCAACGGCTCCAGCTCTTCCCCCTGCCCCAGATCCGCCGCAAACGCGATCACCTCACAATGGTAATTCTCCACCAGCCAGCGAATAATAACCGAGGTGTCCAAACCGCCGGAATACGCCAAAACGATCTTCTGAATACCTTTTTTCACTATGGGGTCCTCTCAAGTGGGTTCGGCTGCACAACGCTTGAATCGAAATATCCTACACAACCCGGGCGGGAAACGAGAGACTTCCCGCACTTCATACGGAAATGCGAATCGTAACACCCAACAGCCGAAAAGGGCCTTCACAAGAACCGCAAATTTTTCGTTTATGTGGAATTGTAAATTGATTTGAATTCGTGTACTCTACGAGTGGTTTAGTATCTGTATTCACAGGATTTGTGCCTGCGCCGTGAGGGTGAGAAGAGCAATAGTGAGGCTCTCTGACACATGACGAATCCGCCGAGTGGTCTGCAAAATCCGGGACTTTCGGATTCGATAAGAATTGGGGTCTTCTCCATGATTCACTGTAGTCCCGATACGATCGGAGAGTCCGAACGATCGTGACATCCTCTTTCCCGCGAAATATGGAATGGCCATGGGAATATAAGAGATGAAGAAAAAACGCGGCGCCGTACGAAAAATGGATGTCTCGGAGGCACAGCGCGTTGTGCGGATGCACGAAGCCGCTCGTGAACTCGAGGAGGCCAAACGCGATGTGGCCATTCGAATGGAAGCCGGTCTGACAACGGAACCGACAGGAACGTCGGACACCGAAATCGGCAGTATCATCGCCGCCGGCATGACCCCCCAACAGGCCGCAGGAGAAATCCGGAGAATCTTTAACGACTTTATGAACGCTTTGGCGGAGTATGTTTTTCACCCGGCCCATCGAAAACGGTTCTTTCCGGACCAGAAAGCTGTCTACCTCGTGGGCCTGTTGAAAGGCGCCGGATACACAATGCAGGCCGCAGCGGCCATGGACATTTTCAAAGATCGTGTCAAGCAAAAACAGGGCGGAAAAATGCCGACCATTACCGAAAAAACCGGATTGTTCGGCAAAACCACCAGTCGACCCATGAAATTGGGGGAGATCGTCAACCGGTTCGAGATAGAGGAACATCTCCCTCCTGAAGATATTCCATCGCTGACCGGGTTTGTCGGAACACAGCGGGGACTGCTGGATTATGTTCGCGCCTCCCTCTTCGACGAGGAAGAAATCCGCGATCCGATCAAACGCAACCAGCGGAAACAACTTACCGCCTTCCTCAAGGGAGCCAAACTCCTGGACCCCGCCACCGATGACCGTCAGGAAAAAGTGGTCGTCGCCTGTTTACTGACCCCCGAGGCCTATCAACCGAAATCCATGGATGACATCGAACGGATCCTCCGATTTCGGGGACTTCTCTCGAAAGGCACACAATATCTCCGACGGAGAATCAAGGCGTTGGAGGCAGCACAGGCAGCCGAGAATACGACAAACCACGACAATTCCGAATAGAATTTGGGTATCGGTTTCGGTTTCCGAAGGTTGAATTCTTCCATCGGTCTGGTATATTCGACGTGGACCCGTGGTGGTTGATTGACAGGGAGAAAAGGGGGATCGATATTCCGACGCCGTTCAGGCGCATTCGATTTGTCCTCCGCAACTGTCGATCACCCGGTGTCTAACAAAGAAGTTGTATCCGACCCCCCGGCGAGCGCAAATGGGGGTTGCAATGTCAAGGAACCAATCAATCGGGATATTTTCTATGCATCATCAAGATTCAACACCCTCGCGGGAAGCGTTTCATTCCGATTCTATCACCCCGGGGAAATCTCAACCTGTGCTTCGGAATACATCCGTTCCCGGGAAAGTCCTTCTGGTATATCCGGAATCTCCACGCATGACCTATTGGAGCTTCAGTACGGCCCTGAAAATGATCGGGAAAAAGAGCGCTTTTCCGCCGCTCGGTCTGGCCACGGTCGCCGCCATACTGCCGGACTCCTGTGAATGTCGCCTTCTGGACCTGAATGTCGAACCGCTGACCGACCGGGATCTGGAATGGGCCGATGTCGTGTTTCTTTCGGCCATGATTGTCCAGAAAGATTCCTTTGAGGAAGTCCGCAGGCGGGCAAACCGGCTGGGAGTACCCGTGGTGGCCGGAGGACCCTATCCCTCAAGCGATTATCCGTCATTGGAGGGAATCGACCATTTTGTGATCGGTGAGGCGGAAGAGATTCTCCCCCGATTCTGGTCCGATTTCGTCCGGGGAAAAGCCAAACGCGCATACAGCCGACCGGTTACACAAAAAGAGGTCGATGCAATCCTCGCTTATTTCGGCGAGGATGCGGACGTGGAGTTGTCCGATGAGCGCCCGGATATCAACCGGACCCCGATTCCTCGTTTTGATTTGCTCCGGATGAACGCTTACCGGTGCATGGCCGTGCAAGCCTCACGGGGGTGCCCGGTCGGATGCGAGTTCTGTGATATTTGGCGTCGGTTTGGACGGAAACCACGATTCAAATCGCCCGAAAAATTCCTCGAAGAACTCGATGCCCTGTACCGCCTGAACTGGCGTGGGGTGGTTTTTGTGGTCGATGATAATTTCATCGGTAACTGCAAACGGGCCAAAGAACTCCTGTGGGCAGTGCGCGACTGGCAAAAAAGCCACGGATATCCTTTCCTGTTTTTCACCGAAGGGACTTTGACCATCGCCGATGATGATGAACTGCTCCAGGGGTTCCGAGACGCAGGGTTCGACATGGTGTTTGTGGGGATCGAAACTCCTTCCAGGGAAAGCCTTCGCGAAACCCGCAAACACATCAACAATCTCGGCAGCATGGCCGAAAAAGTGGAGAAAATGCAGCGGGCCGGCCTGATGGTCACTTCCGGGTTCATTCTCGGATTCGACAACGATCCCGACAACATCGCCGATCTGATGATCGAATTCATCCAAAATCTTGGCATCCCAGTGGCTATGGTTGGATTGATGCAGGCTTTGCCGGAAACAGACCTGTACGACCGCCTGGAGTCCGAAGGACGGTTATTGGGCAAATCCACCGGAAACAACACCCACTGCTTCCAGACAAACTTTCGGACCCGTCGGCCAATGGAACAAGTCTCCTCGGATTATCAGAGAATCCTTCAGGCAATCTACCCCTCAGATCTGAAAGCCTATTTTCAACGGTGTGCCGTACTGCGGGATCGCTGGCGTCTCCCCATAAGAACCTTTCGGGTTTCCTGGAGCGACATTCGGGCGTGCCTCCACTTTCTTGGGACCATTCCTTTCCGACCGTACCGGTGGAATGCCGTCAAGTTTCTGCTGGAGACTCTTTGGCGAAAACCCAGTTTCCTGGTTGATGCCATCAGCCTGGGGATTCAAGGGCACCATTTCCGTCAGATCACCTTTTCCGCTTTTGAGGCGAACCGGCTGCAACAGTACTTCATCGAGAAGCGTGTCGCCTTCTCACGGACATTGAAGCAATATATGGACGGCACAGCTCAGTCGAAAGAGGCAATCCTGGCGGAGTTTCGGCGGTTCCGCGACGAGACGCTTCAAGACGCACGACGGAAATTCGAGAAACTCCATAAGGATGTGCGGACAACTGTCGGAAACGAATACGAACGGTTCGCGCTCGAAATCAATGACATGTATCAGCAGGCCGTTCAACATCTTCTCCTGGGGGTTGCCGTGCCCCAACAGGATGAAATCCACGCCTGATCGGTTCCGCTAAATCCGTGGATCAAGAATCGGTCCCAGGTACGCTTGGAACGGTTCCGGCACATCATACGGACCGATTGCCCGTATGGTGATCTTGCCGTCAATTCTCCGGGTCTGCGACAGGGAGATACGATCCTCCACCGGCGGACGATGGTTTTTGGTTCCCAATCCGGAAATAAGACGGTTCCATCGGACCTGTATGCGCTCGCCGTTCGGCTCGCATCGTACATGAGCCGGTTTTGCCGGGACTATGCCGACTCCGTAGCCGTCCTCATCATTCCAGGAAGCCCATTGCACATTCCCCTTGTTTCCCGCACAGAACGGTTCGCCGGTCCAGAACGAGAAATACCCTTTCAATGCCGCAATATGACGATCCGGGTACCAGCAATTCGGTCCGTATCCCTGCCAGCAGAAACGGCTCAACGATTTCGGTATCTCAAACCGCAGCCCATATTCGGGAAGTTCACAATCCAGGCCGACCGCTTCCAGGCGATAGGTAATCTCCACAGCGGCCTGATCCGGGAACGAATACGAAAGGTCCAGGTTAAATCCGGCGTTGGAATCTACAGTTGAGCGGTACGAATGCCTGGTGATCAGGGTTTTCCCGCTGCGTCTGACTTGGGACCGATCCTTCTGAAGCTCCAGATTTGCCAGACGCACACCACCAAACAGGGTGCCTTCTTTGTCCCAAACCTGTTCCGAAAAGCTTCGCGGACGATAAACATTCGGCAACAGCGGACCGTACAGTATCTCCTTGCCGTGTGATGAAACCGAAATCAGCTCCCCCGTATCGCCGTTCATGGTAAGGCCCAGCGGCCCGGCTGTTACACAGGTGATCGGTCCGGCGGAAATCTCGACCGATTCTTTTCGATAAGCAGGGGCAGTCTGACTCGGTTCCTTAATTTCCAGGTCAACTCGACAGCGGCTGACCTCAATCCCGTTCCAGTCGGTAAATGTCACCAACAAAAAGGCATCTTCCGGATGCGCGAGGTCTTTGGGGATTTGTGCGGGAACCGAGAGACTTCGGGTATGGTGCGGCGGACATTCAACCGGAATCACTCCGCTTCGCAGCTGTTTTCGTCCATCAAACAAAAACCAAGTCACCAGAATCCGGCTCAGGTCCGTGAAATCGTACCGATTCTCGATATTCAAGGTGATTTTTTTCTTGCCCGATTGCGCCGGAATCGTTGTCTCTTGAACCAGCGCTGGACGGTATACCGCCATGGTTTCGTAATACTCCGGCTGCGGAATCCGATCGGAAGAGACAATCCCGTCGGTTCCCTTGATCCCCTGCGCATCCACCACGGTATTCTCATCCACCCAATAATCGGCCTGGATATCGGCGGGAGTCCCGGACTGAATCAGCGGATCCGCCTTGGCGTCCCATACCTCTCTTCCGTTCACTTTCCGGCGAATCCCCCGGTCCGACCAGAGCCAGATCATGCCCCCGCCACATTTCTCGCATTCACGAACTTTCTCCCAGATATTCTGCAAACCACCGCAACCGTTCCCCAATGCGTGCGAAAATGCAGTCATAATCACCGGGCGGGGCGTCGATCCCTCCGGAGGTTGACAGAGTTTCGCCAAATCATCCCCAGCAGGAAAATGAGGAGCCAGAATATCCACTTCCGACGGAAGATTTTCTTCATCGCGCTGCGGACACAGCACGGGACGGCTCGGATCGATGGCTTTGACCAGGCTGATAATCTCACGCGTCATCCCGGTATACGGATTCTCATTTCCAATACTCCAACTGAGAACGGATGGATGGCTGCGGTCACGAGTGACAACTCCGCGGCCCCGAAGCAGGAAATACGGCAGATATCGTGTGTCCCAAAGCAGATGCTCGGCAAAATCGAACGGAACCTCCTCGATGACATACATCCCCATTTCATCGCATAGATCAATGAATCGCTCGTCCGGGGGATGAAACAGTGTTCGCACCGCGTTGATATTTGCCGCTTTCATCAGTTGGAGGTCTCTCCGCCAGAGCGTTTGATTGAATGCGGCGCCGGCGGAAGGGTCCAATTCGTCCCGGCATACGCCTTTCAGTTTGATCGGAACGCCGTTCAGCATGAAAACACCGCCCTGGATATGCACCGACCGAAATCCCACCTGTCGGATCACCTGCTCCCCAAGCCTTTTGTCGAACTGCAATGAGACTGTCAGCGTGGCAAGGACCGGGGACTCTGCCGACCACGGCTGAACATTCGGGATCGATTCATCCCACTCCAGGTGTGGCGAAGGGATCGCCTGGCCGGAAACCTGTACTGTTTTCTGTTTCCGCAGCAACTCGGTTCCCTGCGGACCGGTCAGGCGGATTTCTCCGGTTACGGTTTCTGTTCGGGTGTGAGATGGAGGAAAGGAATCCAGCGCCATTTGAACCCGCAACCGGCCGGATTGATCCTTGGGATTGTAATCCGCCCGCACAAACAGGTCTTGAATAAACGACTGCGGTTTTCGGACCAGGATCACCGGTCGATAAATGCCGGATAGACTCCACGTGTCAAAACAGTCAAGAGAACAAATCTCCGGCGCTTTCACTACGCGCACCGCGAGGGTGTTTTCGGCTCCATATTCCAGAATCTGCGCAACCTGCACCTCAAACGGGGTGAATCCGCTCCAGTTCGATCCCACCTCCCGACCGTTGATCCATACTGTGGACCCGAACGAGACTCCCTCAAAACGGATATAGATAACACTATTTTTCCACTCTGCCGGAAGGAAAAACTTGCGGCGGTATAACCCCATCCGATTAGAGCGTGAGCCGAACTCCGGCTCCTCAAATCCGTACATCTCCCAATTCCCCGGAACCGGCACTTCGGGCCAGTCAGAATCGTCATACCCCGGCGCGGTAAAACCCGCAAACTCGGCAAAACCCTTGTTGTCTACAACACGCAGTTTCCAGGTTCCGTCCAGGGAGAGGAAACTATTCGACTGATTCGATATCGGCACCGCGTTCACACAAAGTGACAACAGAACCATCGGTGAAACCAGCCGAAGAACTTGTATGATAATCCGTCGAAGGTTCATAGCCGGACCTTGGGCCTCCCGTTGTATGCAAACTGTCTGGCAATGGTGGCGGTTGGTGAGGCCGGAATCAAGAGAGGCAACCACGCCGACCATCCTCGGGTTGCACCGGCATCTTGCCGGTGAGTGACAACCTGCCCGGAACAAAAACATGAAACAAAAAACAGCAGTCCTGATGAGTGGCGGTGTAGACAGCAGTGTGGCGGCACTGCTGCTGAGAGACCGGGGCTATAATGTCTTCGGGCTGACCATCCTGCAGTATGAATGCGACCCATCGGACAGC
>JAKPRU010001252.1 GCA_029557025.1 Candidatus Omnitrophota bacterium
ATCCGTACGATCGCGCTGGCGCTGGCGCTGCTGGCGATTCCGTTGGCTTCACTGGGAGCCGGCCCGTGTGTGGAGGAGCGGGTGGATTACATGTAAACACACCAAGTATACCTGTGTGTCGGATTGCTATGTCCAGTATCATGCGGACTGCACGTACGACGCGCATGGAACTTGGGACACATGGACCGTTTCCTGCACCTGCCCATGACGACTCGAAACCAGACGCTGTGGTAGACGCTGATGAACAAGAAGACTGGAATTCTGTTGGCGATAGTCGTGGGGTGCGCGGTGCTGGGTTTCCTCGTACTCAAGTATGGGAGTGAACGCGCTTCCTCCTCCCGGACCCCACCCGCCTCGAGGCGGACTGAGAACCTGTCGGCGACACCATCTCCCGCCGTCGGTCTGGCCGAGGTGAGACGGTTGCGTTTTCGAGATGTGGATCCCGATGAAGGCTTCTCGAAGGAGGCCCCGGGCGCTTACCGTGAGATCACCGAGGAGAACGTAGCGGACCTAATCACGACCTTTCCCCTGCGGGAGGGGTCCCTTCTGACGACTGCCGACGGCGAGGAATTGCTGGCGCTGTGCTTTGCTCTGGCCGTCGGCGTCACAAAGGCATTGGCCTTGGAGCGCTACGACGAACTGGAGAGCCATTCGATTAATGTGGGGAATCTGGACTATGGTTTCCCGGACCTGCTTCGTGAGAATCAGCGGACCTCGCCGAATTACAATTGGACCCATCTGAACACCGAATCGAGTTGGCTTGCCGCTTACTCCATGTCTTCTCCGGCTATTGGAACCGATCCCGAGCTGTCGTCCCTTTCCAGCATTCTCCCGGAGATTGCCCGAACTCCAAAGATTGTTCTCGTGTTGCACTTCCAATTCCAGGATTGCATTGGGAAGAGGAATCAAATTCGCCACTACTTTGGCCAGGAATCCAATGGCGAGATATTTTACATCAGTTCGCGGGTATCCAATGTCCGCTCGGTAGAACCCATTGTGGTGGAGCCCCCCCAATGAAGGACATCCATTTCTATCTTCTGGTTGGGGTATCGTGCTTTTGCCTGGGAGGGCTCGGTTATCTTTGTGTTCGTCCCTCGCCCCTGACGC
>JAKPRU010000968.1 GCA_029557025.1 Candidatus Omnitrophota bacterium
ACGGCCTTTGTGGGGGATTGTTGTTTGTCCTTTTATTCTTAGTCCATGGATCGTTATGGATGGCGATCAAGGCGGAGGGCGATTTGCAGCAACGTTCAATCTCCATGTCATCCAATCTGTGGTTCGTGCTGGTAGCGACAGCCGTGATCTTCCTTATTGCGTCCGTAGAAGCCACGGGGCTGTATGAGAATTATCAGGCCCATCCGATTCTCTATCTCATCCCTGCGCTTGCCGTGCTGGGACTTGTTCTCACGCGCTTATTCCTGTACCAAAGGGCTTTGTGGAAAGCGTGGTTCGCATCCTGCCTTGCGATTGCGGGATGTATCTTCTTCGGTGTCGCGGGGCTGTATCCGAATCTGTTCCCTTCCAGCTTGGACCCGGCCTATAGCCTGACCATTACAAATGCTTCCTCCAGCCGATTGACTCTCAAGATCATGCTGGTGGTGGCGTTGATTTTCATCCCGATCGTCATTGTGTATCAAACATGGGTTTATCATCTTTTCAAAGATAAAATAAGCCGAGAAGAATTAGTGTACTAACCGGGAGTGTTTACATGGAATTGCCGTTGAACAGGCAGGCGTTGGAATATCTATACTGGAGATACAACCGGCGGGAATCCGTGCATCCCGATCCGTTGGAGTTCCTTTATGCGTACCCGGACCCGCAGGATCGGGAGATTGTAGGCTTGATTGCCTCGTGCCTGGCTTATGGAAGAGTTCAGCAGATCCTGACGGGCGTATCGCGGGTGTTGGAGCGGCTGCCGAGTCCGTCGAGGGACATCCAACGCGCATCGCGGGATTCGCTGATGCGCGCGTTTGCAGATTTTCGGCACCGATTCACATCCGGCGAAGAATTGGTGAATTTACTGCTGGGCGTTCAGTCGGTTCTTCACCGACATGGATCATTACAGAAATGCTTCGGGCATTATTGGCGTGGGGACCACGAGACGATTTTGCCTGCGTTGTCCCCTTTTGTGGATGAATTGTCCGTAGCGTTTGGGGATCGTTGCAACAGTCTGCTGCCGTGTCCGCGCAAGGGCAGCGCCTGCAAGCGTCTGAACCTGTTTCTGCGCTGGATGGCGCGAAAAGACGCCGTCGATCCCGGCGGCTGGGACAGGATTCCGACGTCGAAGTTGATTGTTCCATTGGATACCCATATCCATCGTATCTGCCGAATGCTTAAACTGACAACAAGAGCGCAATCGGATATTCGGACTGCCATGGAGATCACTGCCGCATTCCGGACCATCGCTCCAACGGATCCGGTCCGATACGATTTCGCCCTGACCCGTTTGGGTATTCGAGATGATGGAGACCTGGAAGGGTTTTTGAAAGAGTGCGCGGCGTAAGGAATGGATCAAGATGATTGAGACAATCCGGGCAATCCCGATGGAAATGTGGAACACACTGGGTGAGATGGCCCCGTACCTGCTGTTTGGGTTCCTGGTGGCCGGAGTTCTCTCCGTGCTGATCCGACCTGAAACGGTGGAACATCATTTGGGCGGAAAAGGAATGTGGCCGGTTGTAAAGGCGACCCTGTTTGGAATCCCGCTGCCCCTCTGTTCCTGCGGCGTGATTCCAGTCGCAGCCTCGTTGAAAAAACACGGTGCCGGCTCCGGCGCGACAACCGCATTCCTGTTGTCTACACCTCAAACCGGCGTGGACAGCATTGTGGTCACATTCAGCCTTTTGGGACCGGTGTTCGCCGTGCTGCGTCCCGTGGTGGCGGGTATCACGGGAGTTCTCGGCGGCTTTCTGGTTGATGTTTCCGAGAATGACACTGAAAG
>JAKPRU010000974.1 GCA_029557025.1 Candidatus Omnitrophota bacterium
CCATACAGGCGCAAAAATCCCTCACGGCTCCCCGGATTCCCCTGGAGCATCCCCTCGATCAGCTTGTTTTCCCCAGTCTCCATCGCATTCCCTCATATATACGATACGTTCAAGAGGCAAAAACATCACAGCAAAAGAGGAATTTTAATCAAAAAAATCGTGGCCGGGCCGGGGATTTGTGTAAGTGTGTCGGGATTTGTGCCTGATGTGTTACCCATGTGATGGGTTTGTTCCCCCCCCTCAATCCCCCCGTAAACGGGGGGACGTTTCTTCTCCCTTCCCGTTTACGGGGAGGGCCGGGGTGGGGGCGGCAAAAGTCCCTGTTTTTAAAAGGTTTAAAAAGACTCTCAAGAAATCTCTCAATCTGCCGATAAATAATGACGACAAGGGAGATTTGGTGCTTGTGTAACAAATGACACGTACAGAAAGAGAATACTTATATTTTACGATATTTGTCCCGGTCAAGGCCGCGACGGGAGCCGTGGCTAAAAACGGAAGGAGGTGACTTCTCCAGGACCGAAAGGAAAGTAACAGTCTATAGAGGGGTTGAACTACCAAACCTGTCGGCAAGCGACTCCATTTCGGCGAAAGCCGCCGTGGAGGGATAAGGCCTCGGAAACCTTTTGACGGCAGACCCTCGGCAGAGCGTATCCTTTTCGATGCTCGTGTTTATCGAAAGGGAAAAATCCTCCTTGTATGGGGACCGCTCCGTCACGTCATCCTCGGTATCCCCTCACCCTGTCCGCTCCCAACTGAATCAGTCGTTCACATAGTCGCGGTGTGTCACTGCGTGCCGGTCCGCTGAGTTCCGCACGGCCGTTATCGGTTTGTGTGTATCCGTCGGCCGTTGCAGGTTTGTATCGACACGCCCAACTCGAATCCCGCGGGCTTGTTTCAACAGCGGTCAATCAAGCAAGCGCACGGGCGGAGGGGGATTGTTGTCTGTTTTTTCGGTGGTAACGCCATCGGAGAACGGCGAGAGTCCCCACAGGTTCAAAGAGACCGAAAGGTCTGGGAAGCGCTGTCACGATGCGTTTCCATCACGCAGATGCCCGGCAACGGAGGCCGGGTCGTATCGGGAGCCGAGAGCTCCCACACTCAAGGAGGAATTAGAAATGGCTATTACTCGTATCCATACGAACATGGCGGCATTGAACGCCTCTCGTCAATTGGGCGAAGTCGGCGGCAACCTGTCGAAGTCTATCGAGCGGTTATCCTCCGGCTTGCGCATCAACCGCGCAGGTGACGATGCGGCGGGGCTTGTGATCGCCAATCGTCTGACCTCGCAAGTCAAAGGGATTCATCAGGCAATCGCGAACGCACAGGATGGGCAGAATCTCATTGCTGTTGCGGAAGGCGCGCTGGAAGAGGTAACTACTCGTCTGGATCGTATGCGCGAACTGAGCGTTCAAGCGGCGAACACCGGCACGAACGACATGGCGGCTCGGCAGGCCATCCAGGCGGAAATCTTTCAGTCCATTGATGAAATTAACCGAATCGGCAATACCACGCAATTCAGTTCCAACCTGCTGTTGAACGGAGATTTCTCCATCCAGTCACGAATCCGGCCCGGGCAAGATGAGTACGGTTTTCAGATCGATCCGTCTCCAATCGCTTCGACTCTGGGCGCAGGAACCTCGTTTCTCAATATCATCAAGATCCAGAACGGGACTGCGCAGATTGTCGCGGGCGAAGAGAAGGGTGCAATTCAGACGGTGAATCTGGGGATTCGGAACCAGACGGATATCGCGGTTTCGCTGGCGCACTGGACCTCGACGGTGACGATTGATGGAGCAAACGCAAGCACATCAACGGCTTTAACCAGCACTTACTTTCAGGGTGTTTCCCTGTATTCGGGCGACACGATCATTTTTGAAGGGGTGCTTTCGGATGGTATCCAGCGATATGCGGGGTCGATCTCGGTGGCTTCCGGGTACCAAATGAGCAATCTTATCAGCGCGATTAACGGGGCGATCGTGGCTGCGCAGAACGCCTATTTCGGTTCCGCGTCAGATGTTCCATCTTCCTATAAGATTACAGCTGTAATGGGAACCGGCGCGAATGCAGGAAGGATTGTGCTGCAGAATACCGCCCAAACGTTTTCAGAGGCGAGTATTACATTCACAGTGGTTCGGACGAGCGGGGCGGGCGAGATGGTCGGTCAGGCAGTCGGTGTAACACGAGGCGCTCTGGGAACAGGGTCGGTTCTTTCCGGCTCCGGGCAAATCGGTAACAGCCTGGTTTCCATTACCGGGTCGACATTTGACACCGGCAGTTTCACCATTTCGGTGAGTGATGTGATCGGTGCGCAGCAGCGAGTGACCGAGAACACCATCCAGTTTCGTGACAACACAGGGAGCCTGCTTGACCGAACGGCCTCTCTCGGAGCCGTCAGTTCAGCGGCGGTTATCAACGGGTCATTTGTCAACAGTGTTTACCAGGGTGGTATCACGCTGTTCAACAACAGCACGATTACCATCACAGGAACGGACATGGACGGCAGCACGTTCCAGGGGACGTACACTCTGGATACGACGCTGACAGCCACCACCGACACGGTCTATAACGATTTCCGATTCCAATCCATTTCCGGATTGATTGAGGAAATCAACTACCGGACCCGTTCTTACACGGCGACCAGTGGAACATTGAATATCAAAGATGGGGATATCACGCGGTTCAGTCTGTCTCAGTTCACCTATACCACCGCCTCCAATTTCCAATTGGTTGATGACTTGGGACGAACCGGTTCGCAAACGGCGTTCACGTTTACGATTGTCCAGGATTCGACGAACCATGTCACCATTCAGGATGATGCGGAACTGAAACAGGACGGGTTTGCCGAGTCTGCGACGCTGTCGATCAATGGGGGGCCTGCGGTCAGGGCGGAAGCGGGTCAGATTGTGACGTTGTACGGGCCGGCATCGACATCGGACGGGGCGACAGCTCCCGAAGTGACGATTCGTGTGGGAACCGGTCTTACGGCGGGTACGGACCGATATGAAACGGTTGCCCAGGAATTTGTGGGATACCTGAACGGCGGGCTTGGTGTAACTTTCCAGAACGGCGATCAGGACGTGACCTTTACGGATATGAATTTGAAACAGCTCACGGTGGATTTCGATGCCATCCTGGATGTTACGAAGTCACCGACAAGCACCGACACCGGGGTTACGGTTCTCATTTCGACGGTCAACAAGTCTTTGAATTTCCAGGTTGGGGCTTTCGGCGGGCAGACTTTCCAGACGTCTCTGGGAGATTTGCGTGCCTCCAATCTCGGGTTCGGGGCCGGTTCCGGTCGAACGGTGGCGGATATTGATGTTACGACTCTTAGTGGAGCTACCGATGCTTTGTCGATTATTGATGAAGCGCTCGACCAGGTCAACACGACACGGTCGCTTCTGGGTGCGTCAACGAACAGGCTTGAATCGACTGTCGCAAGTCTTAGTGTGACTGCAGAGAACCTTACCGCCTCAGAATCCCGGCTGAGAGACGCGGATATCGCTGCCGAGTCCACACAGTTTACGCTCAATCAGATCCTCATGCAGGCCGGTATTTCGGTTTTGGCGCAAGCCAATTTCCAGAACCAGAGCCTGCTTTCGCTGCTCGGCGGTTGATTTCAAGCGGATTTCCTGTCTGCGAGATAAGGTCTCGGAAACCCGATCTCAACCCTCAGTTGGTGAAATTGGAATCTGTGAAGGCCGCTCGGATCGAGCGGCCTTTGTTGTTGTGTGCGGACGTCCCTGGCGGTAGATTGCAGGGGTGACAGACACGGAGGTCTATCCTACTATATCGTAGAAGATGTCTTATGTAAACCAAAAGATTCCTTGCAAAAGCACTCGACGAAACACGGAACAGTGGCTATCATCCGAGTGGATTTCTTTCTTTCGTCTCGAGGGCCATATCTTTATTTAATCGGGTTTTGTCGGCATGTCGCAGAACAATATGGAAATCGATCCGCTCCGTCAATTACGTGTTTATCGTCTATGTTATTGTCCCCACCTGGTTCCGCTCAATAACAACGGACGTGTATTTTGCGTTCCCTCACCGCCGTTTCCGGACAAGGAGGAGTGTCCGGAATGCCCCCTGCGTGTCGAAGAACAGGATGTGCCCGCAAAACTGAGGGGCCAGATTCGCCGCCTCGGTTTTCCTGTTATACGTCAGCGGGCGCGCCCCATTCACACAGACGACGAGGAGGATGACGACTGAGCGGGTCTAGCCCGCCATGGGCCGCCCCCCCTGGCGAAACCGGGTCAGTAAAAAACCGATCGATGCCCTCAGGGTCATCCGTTTCCGCCAAATCTCGCGAAATACCGCACATCCCGTACATCCGCTTTTCGTTGCTGTCATCGGTTTCCCCAATACACTGAGCAGGCGCGCCTGCTTGGGTGTCGGTGAATTTCTTATCGGCGATAACACGCGCGGACAGGGCAACTCGCCATCGTGAAACGGGCAAAGGAACGGCGTGTACGGATACTCGCGCTTGGCGGTTGTTTTCGACTCCGGGGTTTGGGTTGTGTTCTCCATAATTTTACTTAATCGTAAGTACTTATGAATTCATTGAGTCTCAATTACACGATCCAAAATGATTTCGACACCGGTCTCCCCCAGCCGTACAGGCCCTTGTGTGACCGCGCTCTCCAGGTCGCCCGGCGATGCCAGCGCATTCCCATCCCGGTCCAACCGTGCGATAAGAAACACTTCGCGCCCCTCCGGTAGAGTTCCCATCATGGTTTGCCCCCGGTTCAGAACAAACTCCATCGGAAAAGAAGGACTTCGATACGGCCGCGAAACCGATAGCGTTTTCCCCTCCGCATCCCGAACAATAATATACAGAATATCCTTTTCCTGTTCCACGTACTCCATCTTCGGCGATAACCTGACTGTTCCGCGAATCTCTCCACCGCCCCCGGCTGAATCTTCCCGGATTCCGGATAACACTCCCCGCGCGCTCAGACGAATCGGAACCTGTTCCCGGCCCCAGGTAACCGATTCTGTATAAGCCCCCTCCGCTACCACCGCATTGTCCAGCGACAGATACGCGCTCAACATGACCGTTTCCGGAATGGGTCCTGTCGCGGTAATTCGATTCGCCGCGCTGATACAGAAATCCGCCGGAAACCGCAGTGTTTGGATCGCCTGCAACGCCACCGTTTCGCCCTCGGGCGACTGCGCTACAACATGCAGCTGTTCTTTGCCCGTCAATTTCTCTACCAACGAAGGCTCCGCCTCAACAATGCCGGCGATCAACCCCCCCGCGTCGCTCTCCCCTCCACCAATACCACCGCACCCCACCGACAGCGCCAGCGCGCCGAGCAGTACAATAGCCCCTGACAACAATAAACGCATCGTTCTGCTCTCTAGTCTTTCGTCCCTGGTTTCCGGTCCCCGATATTTTGTGTTTAATCTACCGTGTACCCCAACCCCATCAGCATCTTTACCTGTTCGGGATCCATCGGCTTCATCGTGCTCGCGGTTGCCCCGCCGACAGTGTATTTCCCGGTCGCCCAGATCGCATCACAATTCTCGATCCAGACACTTGCCTCTTTGCGCAGCTCACTGACTACCTCGCCCAAGCTCGCGCTCAAATCCGTCGTCTCTCCCGGATCGTTCTCGCGATCGTACAGCTCCTCGGCCTTTGCATGTTGCACCCAATACCCAAACGGTCCTTCCAACCATTTTGCCGGCAGATGTTCGCGGTTCGCCGGCACGGCCATCGGCTGATAAAGATAGCTCCATTTCTCCGTTCGCCACGAAACAGCGGCGTTTCGAGCGTGCTCCGCCAGGACACCCTCACGCCCCCCTGCCCTGCCCTGCCAAACCGGAACCAGCGACTGTCCGCTGAGGCCGGCCGGAACTTCCAGCCCCGCCAATTCCGCCAGTGTGGGGTAAATATCTACATTCTCACAGAGATCCTCTACTTGCCTGGCAGCCGGAACGTGCCCGGCGTAATGGAAGACCAGCGGGACATGGACGTTCTCTTCGTAGAGGCTAAAATGATGAAAATACATGGAATGCTCGCCGAGCAATTCGCCGTGATCCGAGGCAATCACTACAATTGTTTTATCGAAAACCCCCAAATCTTTCAATGTCGAGACAAGCCTTCCCACCTGGTGATCGACATACGCCACACAGCCGTCATACCGGGCTGTGTAATACGCCAAGTTCAAGGGTTCCACCCGCGTATCCCCCCAATTGGGGATCAATGCCGGATCGACATCCGGCGTGTAATCCGCGCGGGGGTCCACAAATTGTTCTCTGAACGGCTCCGGCGCATCATAATGCGCATGACAATCATACAAATGAATCCAGACCAGGAACGGCCGACCGTAATGGTCTACAATCCAGTTGATCGCCGGTCCGGTTACATACTCGCCATCCATCGTCCATAGTGGACATTCAACAAACGTATCGAATCCCTGGTGAAGTCCGGTGTCGGCCCGCGTCATAAAGCCGGCGTCCATAAAGGCCGCCGTTACATAACCGTGGTCCCGGAAGAATTCGGCTAATGTGTAATGATGTTCGGGTAACGGATTGACGGCCTGTGTGTAGATGCCGAATTCGTTCAGGTATTTTGAGGTCATAATAGATATATGGGATGGAACAGTAGCCGTACATTGTGCGTAAGCCTTCGCCATAAGCGCCCCGCCGGCGGCAAGATCATCGATGTTCGGGCTGGTGTTCCGCCCGTAGCCGTAGCAAGACAGGTGATCCGCGCGAAGTGTATCGAGAGTAAACAGCACAACATTCGGCGCCTCACGATTGATTCGGCGCAGCCAGCGGACCGTGGGCATTTCCCAGGCGCAAAAGTCAGCTCTCTTATCTCCCTGCGGTCCGGGATCGGTCTCCAGCTGGATTCGAATGCGGTCCCTTTCCTCTACGGGAATAGGGATCTCTTTCCACCGAACCGCGTCAATAGAGGTTGCAGATGTGGTTACAAGGGTTTCTTCAAAAAGACATTCGCGATTCTGGCGAGTCTCATTGACACACCAGACTCGGAATGTTGCGCCGTCGGACCCGTTCGCACGGGCGCTCGGTCGAAGATAATAGCCGAAACGGATTGTTGCATCTTTACCGGCGGTCAGTTCCGGAAAGGTCAGCTGTGTGGGGGCATGGACAAGAATTGACCAGCGCTGCCGACCATAGGCCGCTTCTTTAACACTTGGGGTGACATCCATCGGAAAACCGGACTGAATCTGAACCTCACCCAGTCTCCACAAGGGAGTGTTCCGGATCGGTCCAACCTTCCGATTGCCCATAACAAATCGGACCAGCTGCCATTCTTCGGGAACAAGCGCCTCCTGCGACGCCGCGATCTGCGTCGTGGGCCTCGAACAATCCAGGAATCCCAACGCACAACCCATCAGGATACACCCAATCACCACAAAAGCGCCAAGATTCTTGTGAGGTAGCATCTCGCGATTCCCTTCCCTTCTCAATGTTCTATAGACATCCGGCCTCGACGTATTCATTCCATCCTGCCTTTTTTCACAGCACATAATGTATCTCTGCGGGCGCAATACACGTAGGGGTTGCCCCGCTGTGGTCTTCTGCCATGTAAATGCTTAATGCGCTATTCCCTGCCTCCTCTCGCTACCCTTTGCCCCCAGCTTCGCCTTCCTCCCCTCTTCAGTGTTTAGTTGTTCAATGCAGCGGGGGCGAAACCCTTTCGGATTTCGCCCCCGGAGTCCTCATTCAATCAGAACCGCTTATTCTTGCGCGGGATAGAATCCCAGGAAGACGGAATTGGAGGTCGGCAGCGCTGTGCCTGCGAACGGCTCAAACTGTGGCCGAACCTCAGTGAAGCTGGAATAAGCGCCATCCACGAAGTTCAGCTTGACACCCCGTACCAGAACCCTCGGCGGCAAGTTCGCGGCAGTGACAGCGCCTGTCTCGAGATTGACATTGAGCGTTGCCTGTGTACCGACAAGAATCTCGTCGCCGCTCAGACGGTCGAGGTTACCAACCGCGATCGACAACGCGCCGGATGGGTTAGCGCTGGCGGCCAGCACTGAGCGTGCCGGCATGATCGGCTGCAGGCTAATATCGCTACCGGCAACGACCATGTCGAACGCACGGATCAGGTTCTTGGTTGTAGCATCGGGATTGCCCGCGCTGGCAACAACGATGTCGTTCTTGCCGTCGCCGTTCACATCACCGATTGCCAAGTTTACACCACCGAGACCATACTGCGCCACATCATCAAACGCGTGGATCGGCGTGGAATACTTATCCACAACGACCGTGCCACTGGCGTTGCGTGCAAGCTTCAGGACCTGGATGTAGGTCTCAGGCTTGAAGCCGCCAACTTCGGAACCGTTCAACTGGCCGACAACCAGTTCGTCGATTCCATCGCCATCCAGATCGCCCGCTGCTACGGACACACCACCGGAAGTGTTGCCCCACAGCGCCGGCGTACCGGCACCCGGCCATGCACGGAAGGTTCCCTGATCGCTGAAGGTGCCTTTGTTGATGCCGTTGGCGACCCGCAGATTACCGAGCTGGAACACACGAATCTGGTTGTTTCCGCCGATACCCTGTGCGGCAATGATCAGCGGCAAGTCTTCACCGACGAAGTTACCTGCGGCCACATTGATATGACCCTGCGGATTACGATATGCCACATTCGTCGCATCCTTGGCAAAGGCTCCACGTGTGCTGATGACGGTCGGAGCCTTATCTGGGTATTGTTCCCAGATGAGGAGGATGGACGGCTGAGCAGCATCTTTTCCGCCAGGACCAAACCCGGTCAGGATGTCCATCTTGCCGTCGTGGTTGAAATCAGCAACGGCAACATTCGTGAACCGATCTCGTGGCGTCCCGATAGATGCTGCGAAACTGGGCGTAAGAGCCTGGAATCCGCTAAACGGGGTGAACCGCCACTGACCGGCATCGTTCATGAAGTTGCGCTTCGTCAGCGTGAAGCCACCTTGGCCTTGTGTGAGGATCATCTCGTCCGGAGCTTGCGGCGATATCTTGATGGTAATCGTCGCCACTTTTGTATCGGACGCGGTGGCCGGATCGGTCGCGGTCACGGTCACGGTCGCTTCACCTTCGGCCGAGCCGGCGGTGAACACGATATTGACCGTGGACACGTTACCACTCTGGGTAACCGTACCCACCGCAACAGTTCCAATTCCTGCCGGCGCAACCGTCGCGCTGAACGTGAGGACATCACCGTCAAGATCGGTACCGGTTGCGACAATGGTCGTCTGAGCATTCGGCGCAACTGTCACTGCTGTCGGATTCAAAGCCAATGTCGGCGCCTGGTTGCCGACAAGGACGGTCACCGACACGGTTCGTCGAGTGATCTGGAATCCACCGTCGACACCACGAACAACGAGGTTGTATGTGGTGTTCACAAGCAGGCCTGTCGGAACATTGAACGTGTACGTTCCAGTGCTCTGTCCGGCCACGGTTACGGCGTTGTCCAGAGGCGTTCCATTAACATCTACAATCACCAGTTCCGCATCGGAATCACGCGCCGTGATATAGAGCTTCAGGGACGGCGTTACGGCAGCATTGATCGTAATACCCGCACCGATATCCGGTCCATCCTGGCTTGTTGCCACGGTCAGGATCGGCGGCATCGGGTGATTCACAATATCAAGCACCACTTGGTCGGTCGTATCCAGACCGCTGGTGTTTGTACCAGTGACGGCGATGGTGGTCGGGTCATTCGCGGAGTCCACGTATCCTTCACCGACACCCGCGTCAGCATCGAACAAGCCGGGAGTCATTTCCAGCTGCCCGTTTGTCGTTGTATCGGCGGCGGGAGCATCGATCTGGGTCGTGAACGGAATGGCGGTGTTGCTGGTGAACGCAAGGGTCACCGGCTCGCCACCGAGGTCGCGACCCGTTGCGGTAACCACCACCTTGCTGGTTTCCTGAACTTCAGCCGCCGAAACTGCGCCGAGCGCGGTGCTCAGCGTTCCATTCGCGTTGAACAGACTCACATCGAGAATTTCAACAACCGGCTCGATCGCCTTCGGGAGAACGTCGATTAAGATATCGACATAGTCCTTCTGCGTGCCGAGCGCAATCTGGGCCTCATCGGCCACATAGGCACGGAGAGTGAAGGTGGCTTTCGCCGCATCCGAACCGAATGGAATCGCCTTAAAGCCAGGCTCGAAGATAAACTCGATCGAGCCGGACTGCACAAAGGCCGCCGCCGGATCGCTTGCTGCGTTCAGGACATGGACTCCGTTCAGGGTCGCATTCGCCACAGTAGCAGAGGAGGAAATCGCTGTACCGGTTGCAACCAGCGTGAGATTCGCTGGCACGGCCGACATATCGCGCGCTTCCAGTGTAACCTTCAGGATGTCGCCCTCCGAAATTGTCACTTGGCGAATATCCGCGCCCGCGGTGGAAAGGCGTCCAATATCCGTGCTGGTAAGTTCTTGCGTGGTTCCATCAAACGTTGCCTGGAACACCGGCGAGAAGAGA
>JAKPRU010001020.1 GCA_029557025.1 Candidatus Omnitrophota bacterium
CCCTCTCCAAGGGTGGAGAGGGGGGAAGAACCGGAGCCCGGCGGTCCCCGTAAACGGGGAAGGAGAAGAGACGCCACCACGTGATCGCCTCTGCGAGGAAGGGGACTGAGGGGGGTTCTTACTTGCAACTATGCATTTCGAATGCATAATTGCAGGCAATTCCCTCAGTCTCCATTGTCATTCTCTTCCGTCTTGGCAGCCCGGCGGCGGATGAGGTAATGAATTGCGCCGATATCGGCAATTGCGAAGAGGATAACCACCGCGATCAGGTATGGATTTCCGAGTCCGAAGAATCGAGTTCCGAGAATCCACCAGACGGCGGCATAAAAGAGGCAGGCGATCAGGCTGCACGCCAACGTTTCGCGATAAATGCGGTTCATAATCAAGAGTAACAAGTTACACTCTATCCTGTGCAGTGATCCCGGCCTTTACTGAAGAGAGGGGACCGGAACTTGTCCGGATACAATACCCTGACCGTGGGGATCTATGCGGAGGTGATTCACCGCTGGTTCGGCCAGGCCTCCCGAATTGCTTCCGCCATCCGGGTATTTACTGCAAAAAGCAAGACCGCCGATGGAAAGGAGACGCGGGGGGTTCGTATCCCTGATGCGGTATTCGTCTCCGCCGAGATCGCCTCTGGGGCACTGGCGAATCTGCAATGGAGCGGCGTTGCGCCTTTCCCGGAACCGAATCTTATTGAGGCCCACGGTTTGCGGGAGACATTGCGTTATATGCTCGATACGGATGAGATCTATTGCGGCTGTGTCGGTGACGAGAAGATGCAGCGGGCGCCGATCCCCCCGGAGCGGGTCCGTCATTGGACAGTGGAGCAGGATTTTATCGACGCGATCCGTGAAGGGAAACCGGTTTCACCGAGTTTTGAGGATGGACTCGAATACATGGAGTTCACCGAGGCGGTCATCCGGTCCGGTGAGCAGAAATGTTCCATCGACCTGCCTCTGATCCGGTGAACCAAAGGGCACACGGAACTTTTGTGCCAGGGTATGGCCCCGTTGGGTCCGGTGGGATCTCTTACTTCCGGACCATGCAGGAATAGGGGATGGTGATGTGTGGGGCAGGCGGGACCGTCGAGTTCAAGGACCATCTCGCCGGTGGCGAAACCGGGCCTTCCCGCGCAAAGGAACTCCACATCAAGAATCGTCGCCTTGCCGGTGTCTGTCACTGAAAAGACGGCTTCACGATTCCCGTAGCGGACCTTCTTGATAGTGCCCTGCCTGGCGTTGTTCCATTTCAGCGTGAATTCTTTTTTGACGGTTGCCCCTTGCTTTACAATGCCCGGGAATGCGGACGATGGCTGAATCTCCAGCGGGATCTTCGGATAGAACACAATCGGAATCTGCAATTCCCGCTGATTGGGATGGGACGTCTCCAATATCAGTGTACCCACAAGCCGCTGCGCAGCCACACGCGGTACAGCGCTCACAAGGCAATCAATAGCCGATCCTTTATGTTCGGATTTGAAGCCCTTCAGTTCGATATTGCCGCCGTCAAGGCGCGTTCGCAGGATCTCGGTATCCGCATTGTCCGCAACGGTTATTTCAAAGGAGGCTTCCTGAACCTCACTTGGCACCGCATCGCGCATTTCTAACGATGGCGGTGTGACCTTGAGGAACACTTTGACCTCACCCCGGATGTCCAACTTGGAGTACTCTCCATTATCGGACAGGACATAGATTCGATTGACGAACGGCCCTTCAGCGGCTCCCGCCCGCACGGACGCCGAAACGGTTCCGGTAGCGCCCGGCAAGATCGAACCGTATGTCGCCCGTAAACGGATGCATCCGCAACTCGCTGTTGCGTTTATGATTGAGAGGGGGGCCGATAGCGGATTCCTAAAAACAAAGGCCACTTCTTGGATTTCACCGGGAACAAGAGTCCCCAACGAAACCGAGGGATGATCCCATACAACTGAGGATACAATGCTCAGATAAGAAACGAAACTGAAAGCGATTGAAACCATTGATCATCACATGGAGTTGACAAATATCACACGACCTGCGCTGAAAAGCACATCAGCCATAGACAATTCACGGGCTATTCCCCAAAGGGCGCATAAATCCCAAATTACCATGGGTGTTGACTATTGGGACAATGGATAACTCCTTATGCCCCCTTTTTCCACCGTCGGAATCTCCGAAGGAAATACGGCGCTTTTGTCAAGAGTCACATACTTTCGCGGTGGCATCGCGAGACTCGGCGGACCCTGGGCTAATTGCCTAACGAGCCTGTTAATATCCGTCTGCTTGTAATCCGCCAGAAAGCCCATTATGGCGCAACCCAAGCCAAAACCGCTCGGTTGAGGGATTACCAGCACCAGACTATTAAGGTCATCTTCCAACACCATGCAATTTGTTCTCAGATAACCGTTAAAACATTCTGCAATCCTCTCCCTGATTCTCGCTTTCGATTGATCCCGCAGCGAGGCAATAATGGTCACTCCAATAATAATTTCCTCCGTACGCGGATCGGACGTGAACAAAGAAGACGAAACACCCTTGATGAAATCGTCGCCGACTGCGCGCGCAGGCTTGGATTGATACATGCGCTCATAGGCGCCCTTGTCCATTTTCACATTCTTGAGATGGTTGAGAAAATCGATGACTAACTCCTCTGCCGCAACGAAGCCATATTGGACATTCTCATCGGCCGCCGCTTTAATCTCGGGCGTAATGGGAGTACCTATCAATTCAAGACACTCATCAAAGGAATTCCTGATTTTCTCAAATCGTTTCGACATCTCATCAAAAGGCTCATCGGATGAAGTATAACGAGAACCAATGAGAAAAAGGGACTCATCCACCCATTTCGCGAGAAACTCATTGCATTTCCCGTCCGCTACCATGACATACGAGTCCCAATAAAGAGATAGTAATGCGTTTCGTTGCTGCTCGGTCAGATTATGCAATCTTGAAGCCGTGTCTGAGAACTTCTGCCGCATTTCTTCCATCCCTGTTCCTGCTAAAATCACGCTTGTACCGGCTGGGGCTCGTTCTCCGTAGGTACTCGGATTCAAATCAGGATTTCGATGCACAAGAAAAGCACCAACGATCACAAAGACAACCACAGCAACTGACGCAAATGTAATTCCAGCTCTGATCCTCATGCGTTGAACCTCCGATGATACAGAATGCCCTGACGGAAAGTGCTGTTTCTTCCCAACAGCATACTATGCGAAATCCACTAATTCAGTCACAGCTCAGAGTGGATTTGAAAAATTCCACTCGAATTCACATTGAGAGCAAGTCGTTTCCATCTCTCCCACGGGAAAGGTAGACGCCTGGGTAGTGTAACCTGCAGGGCTCCATCCCCTCGAACCTACACCCACATAGCCTTGTTGACCATACTTCAACGTCGTATTTGCGTAATGTATTATGCCAGAATAGTCATTCTCGCCAGCGACTTCCTCCACTGCTTCATTGCCGCTTTCGAACAACGATCCACCGCCCCCTGTCACACTTATGCCGACTGTTATCCAACCTCCCAGATTGGCACCAACATCGACAGAGAGCGATCCTGCCGCTTCAAGGGAGTGGCCATCCTTAATTTCTACAAATGGGGGATTCGCTCCAAGTTTAGCACGCGCGGCATAAGCGATCTTTGCTGAATAACCCCAGATTTTCGCTGCATAACTGCGAGACAGGTACCATTCATTATCAAGCCACGTGATCACTTGGTACATGCGTTTTGTGCATTGAAGATCGCATTCATCCGATCCGTTGGGAACATACCAGCACTCCATGTTACACCAAGTTGTGCTGCTGTTACTGTCGGGATCGTTGTCCCCATTGCACACTTCGAGGTGCGCATGAATGGGATTTATATCCCCTTCTTCTATCAACAAGTCGCGACGATAGCATGGTCTTGGTGTTGGTGTCGGAGTTTGGCCGCCTCTTGCATACGCCACGCGCGATGACCCTTCGTCCTCAAAGAACAACATACCCAGAAGGGCCGTTACCATTAGGACAGAGAGTACCATCGCACAGGGCACGGTCCACCAAGTCTGATGTCGTTTTCCAATTGAGCAATCTTCCTTTGGGGCTAACGTCGAATTCGTTCCCTGATTAAGGGCGGACTTGGGATTGATCTTGTTTGAATCCATCATGGCATAGTCCTCTCATTCGTTCGCTCTCTGTAGATCCGATATGGTCAGGTTCTTTGCCATCTTCCTGCCGACTGAGTAACGTCCTTGGTCATTTGGCCAACTCGTTCAGTTTCCGAATGACATCCTTTCTGCAATCGCACACTGCACCCTTTCCGAAGGGCGTTGGCCCGAGGCGGTTCAGGCTTTCCTGCAAGAGGGCAATCGCACGGGCCTTATCGCCGCGCTTTGCCCAAATGTCCGAAAGGATCGACTTCACATGCGGAACAACTCCGTCAAACGGGGCGTTTTGAAGAATGTCGTTCAGGAGACGTTCCGCGCCATCCAAGTCGTTGTGACGCCAGGAAATGTAGGTCGCAAAGCGGAATGTGTCAAGTACAATGAGACAGTTCCGTTTGGAAATTAGTGAGTAATTGTTGTTGTGCATTCTGTGGGTCTGGAGGATTGATCCAGACCGCTTCCGGTAGTGCGGACACCACCGGGGTTCCTCGAACAAATCGTTCCGGATGCTCGCGGTAGACCTCCGCCAACACCTGGCGCCGTGCCGCCAGCACCGCCTCGCCATGACCGAAATGCACCGTCTCCGGTGTCAGCCACGCAATCCCCGAATGATGGTGTTCCGTGTTGTACCATGTGAAAAACTCGCGACGAACACCGATTCCATCAGGCTCTCCCGTCGCTCTCCGGCCCGCTGAGGGGGATCCCCAGTACCTCCGAAATTGTTTTTTGAAACTCGATGATTGTCTCCGCCTGGTTCAGACCCCTTTGTGCCAACATTCCCTGAG
>JAKPRU010001022.1 GCA_029557025.1 Candidatus Omnitrophota bacterium
ACCGTCTATGTTCACGATCCGTCCGGAGAGACACCGACCGATCCGTCATATTACGGCGCCGGAGGAGCGTAAAAAAATCATATGACTGAGGATGATTCCTATCGCATCGAACGGGATTCTCTCGGAGAGGTGCGCGTACCTAAACAGGCACTCTACGGCGCACAGACTCAACGCGCCGTGGAGAACTTCCGCATTTCGGGATTGAAACCGTGGCCGGTATTTATTACTTCGGTTGTGTTGATTAAAAAGTCCGCGGCGATTGTCAACGCCGATTTAGGGTTGCTCCCGACCGATTATGCCAGAGCCATCGAACAGGCAGCCGATGAGATTCTGAACGGAATGTGGCTGGACCAATTTGTCGTCGATCCTTTCCAAGCCGGTGCTGGAACCAGTCATAATATGAACGCTAATGAAGTACTCGCCAATCGGGCAAATCAAATTTTGGGAAAAGAATGCATCCATCCCAACGACCATGTCAACATGGCTCAATCCACCAATGATGTAATTCCAACCGCCATCCGCATCGGCTGTTTATTGCGGCTGAACGAATTAACCGGTGCGTTGGAAAATTTGTATACGGCGTTGCGGCAAAAAGCCGGTGAGTTTAAGAGCGTCCTAAAATCCGGCCGGACACATCTTCAGGATGCCGTTCCGGTGACGCTCGGACAGGAATTCGGAGCCTATGCGGATGCGATTCTCAAAGATACGGATCGAATCCGCCGATCGGCTGATACTCTGTCAGAATTGGGAATCGGGGGGACAGCAGTCGGGAGCGGCTTGAACGCTCATCCGGATTATCACCGAAAAATGGTGGCTGTTCTCGGAGAGTTAACCGGCATAAAATTCCGTACTTCTGATAATTTGTTCGAACGGATGCAATCTATGGCAGATATGGTGGATTTTTCTTCGGCTATGCGCACAACCGCACTCTCGCTGATTCGCATCGCGAACGATTTTCGCCTCTTATCTTCAGGACCCGGAACGGGATTGGATGAGTTGCATCTTCCCGCTTTACAGCCCGGATCGAGCATTATGCCCGGGAAAGTCAACCCGGTCATGGCGGAAATGTTGGATATGGCAATGTTCCATGTCATCGGTTGCGATACAACCGT
>JAKPRU010001027.1 GCA_029557025.1 Candidatus Omnitrophota bacterium
TGTCCTGAATTTCGGTCCGGCGAATCCGGACGGGAAAAACGTGACAGTCAGTTATACAGCCCGGGACCGGGTGCGGGATGTTGTCGAACGGATCAACAAGAGCGATGTGGGTGTCGTGGCCTATGTCAATCACCGCAACCGGATTGCCTTCAAGGCCACCATTCCCCAGGATGAGCGAAACCAGAAGTTTGTCATCCGCCACCTTGAGGATTCGGGCGACTTTCTGGTCGGGATCAGCGGTGTTCTCAGGGAACGCGGACAGGCCGGAGCCTACGACTGGGCTGCGATCAATCAGGTCAACAAACTGGCGGGCAGCGAAAAGGATTATTCGGTCACGCCGCAGTATCATCCGAGCCGCTGGGTTGATGTCGATGTGATGATCAAAAACGATCTCAACAATATTGCAGCCTCCCAGGGCGTGGATACCAACGGGGATGACCGCTTTGACAAGGCCAATGGAGCCGGCGACGGGAATAACGCCCTGGCGATTGCAAAATACCGCTATGGCAATGGCATGATCGGGGAAAACGCCACCTTTGACGAGTTTTTTACCTCCGTCATCGGCAAGCTCGGCTCGGATTCACGGGATGCAAAGACCCATCTCGAAAAGAGCGAGCTGGTGATGAAGCACCTCGAGAACAACCGCAAGTCAAATTCGGGTGTGAGCTACGATGAGGAGATGGCATCGATGGTGATGTTCCAGCACGGATACAACGCTTCGGCCCGGCTGATCAGGACACTGGACAGCATGCTGGATACGGTCATCAACAGGCTGCATGCATGATGGTAATGGTTGACACGGAGGGTACACCATGTTTCGCGTAACGACAGGGATGTTGAAAGATACAATGCTCTATAATCTGGGTGTCTCGCATCGCGAGATGAACACAGCCCAAAACCAGATCGCCACCGGAAAGAAGGCGGAGTTTCCCCACCAGGATCCGTCCGGGACGATCAACTCCATGCTTTTCAAGTCACGGATCACCGAACTGGGGCAGTTTCAGGAGAACATTGATGATGGTGAGTCACGCCTGCGTTTTTACGATACAGCGCTCCAGTCAACGGGTGACATCCTCCAGCGGCTGAAGGAACTCTCGGTTCAGGCGGCAAACGGATCATACAATGATGACGATCGCAAGATCGCAGCCGCTGAGGTTGATCAGCTTC
>JAKPRU010001029.1 GCA_029557025.1 Candidatus Omnitrophota bacterium
TGCGAACGTCGAGAATGTATGGATGCTCATTGAATTTCAGCAATACCGGAACGGTGAGCCACTGAATGCCGTTCGCGGTCTTGATCCGGTTCCGGTTCCGCCAACCTTCCTTGTCATATTGCACATCATCGTAGAGGACGAAGACGTCGCTCCGGTGCATCTGTTCGAAAAATCCGATCCAGGGCAGGTAGCCGGGTTGGAGGATTCCGATGATCATTCCCCGCCCTCGTCTTTTCCCGGATCCGCGATGCAGCCTTCCGAATCCCGCAAATCTAATCTGCTGAATCGTTCTTCCCTGCGCGATTCGGCCGTCTGGACGATTTTCCAGTAATTGTGCTGCCAGGAGCGGTATTTCCAGTCGGGGCAGTTTTTGCAGAGCTCGAGCTCACTGCCTTTCCCGGCGAGGTGCAGACGCCGATAGTGCTCGAATTCCCGGCCGTGCCAGATGTCCCGGATGCTCCTCTCGTGTATGCTTCCCATGTCGGTCACCGCCGCGATATCAAATCCGCAGACCATGACTTTCCCCCGTGAGTCGATATTCAACCTCTCGAAAATAAAGGGGCAGGGAATCCTCTCTTCCGGTGGAAGGTAGGGTGTGTCGTCGGCTGACTTCGATGGGTCGTTGATCCCCCAGGTCAGATATTTTCTCCTCTGAAAATCGTCGACCAGCGGATCCCAGAACGCCGCCACCTTTTCGATGTCGACCCCCACCTGATTGACGCCGCTGGCAATTATCTTGGTCCTGCTCTTGAGCTTGTCTCTCAGCTCAACCATTTTCTTCACATTTTTCAGCAGTTTCTCCCAGTTCAATCCCTTTCGCACCAGGGCATAGGTCGCTGGGTCGGCGGCGTCCACGCTGAACTCGATCATATCCACCTGCGCTTCCAGCAGCCGGCTGCTGCTCTTCTCCGTGAATCTCGATCCATTCGTGATCAGGCCGACCCTGGCGCCGACGTGCTTCGCGTACTCGATCAATTCGACCGCCATCGGATGAAGCATGGGTTCCCCTCCGCCCGAAATTCGCACCCACGCGCCATTTTCCCCACACTGATCCGCAATGGTCTTGAACGTTCTCTCGAGCATGAAGGGGCGGTCCGCGTAATCCGAGCGGATGCTGGAATTGGTATAGGGGCAGTTGGGA
>JAKPRU010001253.1 GCA_029557025.1 Candidatus Omnitrophota bacterium
CAATGCAGACTTTTCCGCCATCCATCGGAATGAACCGATAGTCCGAAACGGCCGATTTTGTCTTAATCAATACGATGCTGAACGCGGGATGATCGGTCACAACATCGACCGAATGCAGGACATTCGCATTGCCGAAATTAAGTTGTAAACCAAATAAAATCAATAGAATAGCGAGGCGGATGAGATTTGGGCAAACCACAATACGTCTCCGTTTCCTACTCCTCGTTATTCGCCACCCGAACCGACAGATGCGGATCCCCGCATTCTCTTTTGTCGGCATACTTACATAGAATCTTAAGTATCTTAGCCTTAGAACCCCCGGTTTGTCAACAACTATCAACCCAGTGATCTTAAACCTCGAAAGTTGGCCGGAAATTACAGATCCTTTAAGTGCGCGCGGACCTCATCAAGATCCCTTTGGCGGCAAGGCCGAATGGGGTTCTCTTTCTCGACCGCATCAATGAATTTCTGGAAGTAAGCTGCCGCTCTCTTCTTCTCCTCGCGTTTCTCATAAGCCAGAGCCAGATTATAGAACAACTCGGGGACATCCAGCCCCATCGCTTCGGCATCCTCAAGGGATTTCAATCCTTGCGCCAACTTTCCCGCTCTGCACAACAGCGCTCCCGTGTTGTAATGATCCAGGGCCGTCAGAGGTTTCCAGCCCAGCTTCGCTTTCATATTATGGATCTCCTCTCCAGGAAGCGAATAGAACAGGGTCCAACCGTAACGGTTGAACGCATATCCTTCACTCTCTTTGAGAAGGTCCTGAAAACGTCTCTTTTCAAACTCGTATAGATCCACCATCGAAACATTCTCCCTTTATTGAACCCGGTTCATATCCGGCTTTCGTTCTCGATCATTTTGCGGTTGAGATTATAGACAAACGCCAGGACTTCCGCCACGGCTTTGTAGAGTTCCGGCGGAATCACATCCCCCAGTTCGACCTTTGCGAGGACTTCCACCAGATCGGGATCCTGGTAAAGCGGAATATCGTGTTCCCTCGCGATCGCCAAAATCTGTTCGGCGATATAGCCGGAGCCTTTGGCAACCACATGCGGCGCGCTGTCTTCCCCGCGTCGATACCGCAATGCGACGGCTTTCTTGCGCGTCGGGGATATGTCCTGTTCCGATTCCATCTGGTCGTTTTTCCCCAATCTGTGAATTATCAGGCTATCATAAACGGCATCCTTCCCGCCACCGAACCCCTGGGACACGGCTCGATAAAACCGCCGAATTCTTGTATCATCCGCTCCTGTGGGCAGCATCAATATCGTCACACAAATCCATCCGGTGACTATTATTTGCCCTCAGGCACGGAAAGGAAATATCATGTCGAGCGAATCGGAAATCACCAGAAGATCTTTCGTCAAAACAACCGCTGGAGGCAGTCTGGCTCTGAGTCTTGGAGGTCTTGCGTGCAAGACCACAGCGAAAAAGGCCGCTGCTCCCGGGATTGCCGTCACAAGGTCGGCGAACGAGTGCATTCAAATCGGAGTCATCGGGATCGGCGGCAGAGGTCGATCCTTGCTTGATAAAGCCATCGAACTGAGCAACGACAAAAACATCAACTGCAGGGTTGTTGCTGTTTGCGATGTTTACGCCAAACGTCGAAACGCAGCGGCTCAGAAAGCCGCTGCGCAGGGATTTGAGTTCTATCGAGATTTACTGAACCGTACCGATATCAACGCGGTCATCATTGCCACACCGGACCACTGGCACGCGCCGATGGCCCTCGATGCGATCAACGCCGGGAAAGACGTTTACCTTGAAAAACCGATGACCCATACCGTCGATGAAGCACGCCAGGTTCACGAAGCCGTACTTCGCACGGGTGCGGTACTCCAGGTCGGAAGCCAGACCACTTCCAGCGACCAGTGGTGGAAAGCCCGCGAGGTCGTCGCAAAAGGGATGCTCGGCAAGATGCTCATGTCCCAGGGGTCGTATCACCGCAATTCCAAGGAGGGTGAGTGGAATTACAGCATCGATCCCGGGGCCGGCCCCGATGGAAAAGGCGAGGATTTCATCAACTGGAAAGAATGGCTCGGACCTGCGCCCGCACGGGAGTGGGACCCCGAACGGTTCTTCCGATTCCGTAAGTTCTGGGACTATTCCGGTGGTATTGCCACGGACCTCTTTTACCATGTTATGGCCCCCCTCAATCTCGTTTGGGGCCAGGGCGAGTTTCCGTACCGGGTCGTGGGAACCGGTGGAATCTGGTGTTTCCATGACAGGGAAGTACCCGATACCTTCATGCTCTGCGCCGATTATCCCACCGGGCATTCTGTGGTCCTTTCATCCTCCATGGCCAACGACACCCACATTCCGGGCTTGATTCGCGGGCACGAGGCCACTCTCATTATGGTAGAACATGGTGAGTTTGAGGGAAGCACACCGCATATCACCGTGGAGGCTCAACGCACTTTCCGCGAGGATTTCATAAACAAGTGGGGCCGAGACAAAATCGTCATCAAGACCGAGCCGGAAAAAAGGGATGACCACATGGTCAACTGGCTGCGTTGCATTCGGACAAGAGAAAAACCTGTTCTGCACTCCGAATTGGGCTACAAGGCCATGGCGGCAATCGGGATGTCCGTTCAGTCATTCCGCGAAGGGAAGGTTCTCTATTTCGATTCGGAAAAACAGAAAGTCGTCAACGAACCGCCGAAAATCAGGGCCTGAAAGATTAGATTAAGATTCGGTCTGTTTGCATCACTGGGGGCGCAGCTCCATGCGCCCCTTTTGATTGGTATCTTCACTATTCCAGCGCCGGATCATCGAACAGGGTTCTTTCCATGCTGCGCAAACTGGGTGGCTTGCGAAGATCCGGGCGAACAGGGGGCAACTCCTCTGCCGAGAAACATGGCCCTTCGCACACGGCCTCCAGAAGGTTGGCTTGTTCGGGATATCCCGCCACGGTGGCCTCCAGCACCCAAAGCAGTTCCAACAGTTCCGTTGTGAACTCGCCGGTCCAGCATTCGGGACGGATGTCGTCCAATGGGGAGGATTTCCTCCCCGCGCCTTTTTTCATGCGGTACTTCAGCCACGATTGCACCACCTTGAGACCGGAAACTTCAAATTCGTAAACCTCAGGCGCGACCGGGCGAAACTCACCCTCGCCCACATGCAGCGTTCGTGTGGATTCTTCATAATGAAACGATTCGGGATACCCATCCGGTTTGCCCGGCACGGCTTTGATACATCGCGCTTTCCCCCTGGGAATCTGCCCGGAATTCTTTCCCTTGGGGACAAATCGTTCACCATACGTGTGCAGCCAGAGCAATCGTTTTCCGACACGACAAACCTTCGTGAACAATCCGGCATCTTTTGTGATTGGCACTCGCAATTCGCGGGTGCCCAATTCCTTTTCATAGTGTCCGGTGAATGCCGGTTGTGCCAGTATCCCATACAGATAGGCCAGAAGATCTTCCGGCGACACTTTTCGGTTATATGTTCCCGTAAGCAAGTCAAGCAGGCCAGGCAGGATATTCGGCTCGGTTGCATCGGAGTCGCGATAAAGAGGCAGAATGTCCTTTCCACCAAACGAACCTCTCAGATGGTGCCGATCCGGGATTCTGCTACATGCAGTCAACGCCGGGCCGCTACCCAAAGGATGATTGAACAAGCAGGTCACATACACCTGTCTTGGTCCACGGCTATACCATAGAGCCGGGCGCAGATAATCACCCAACCGATTGTCTGCCAGAATCCATTGTCGATCGAAACTGCGGTAGGCATAACGAAGAATGGGAGGTTCCGGCGCATTCGGAGGCAATGCTTTCAAGGACTTCTCCCCATTGCCGTTAGGTGGCGCTTGAAGACACGGTGAAGCGATTGTCCGGTCTCGCGTCTCGTGAAATGCCTCTGCCCTGTCTTTGGAGCAGAGAAGCATTCGCCATCGCTTTTTCAGTGTTTCCCGATCGGGACAGATCGGCCATGTGCGCTTGAATTCGCATCCCGAATGCTGCCACGGCATCAGGTCTGTCAGGAGAGGCCAGTCGAAATACTGCCCCTCTCCGCCGGGGCGGAAAGGAGCCTGCCATACATTCGGACAGTCCACCCATGACACATCCGCAAAAGACTGAATGGCATCCAGTGCCTTCAGTTTCTCGCTTCTTGCGCCGTCAATGCGAACATAATGGACCTTCGCGGGTCGGCTCTTCTTAATCTTTCCATAGCGAACAGCAACCGCGATGGCGACAGGGGTTCGTATAGCGAAAACATTCTCGCTCTTGCGTGTGCCGCGTCCCTCCCCGCCCAGATCCAGAATCCAGACCTCGTCACATGCTCGTCGAATATGCTCCCTCATTCCGCAAAAGGCGTCGCCATCAAGGTAACTGGATGCACTGATGAAACTCACAATCCCCTGCCCGGAGGCGGCCGTTTGCTCGAACACCTTCCAGAGCGCCCAGCGCCAGAAATAGACGTAGAGGTTGTAGAGATTCTTAACATGGACTCCATACCCGGCAGCAACGACAGGATCGAGAAAATCGTTGAAAATGGCCGTATCCCCTCGCCGGTTATTACCCCAGCGAACCCATCCGCCGGTGCGTCCTTTGTTGTCCTTATCCGCTGCTTCATGACGGTCGTAGGGTGGATTCCCCAGGCACACGAGGACCGGGACCTCCCGTTTCACCTTGAGCGCCTTGGCGTGCTGCTCGGCGATAGGTTGGAGAATAAACGGCAAATAGGGCGGCTCTGCATCCGGGCTTTCCAGCGTATCGGTCAGATAAATATGTGTACCGTCCTTGGGCAACTGAGCGCCGTGATCGCGCAGGGCGCGGTCGACCCGCAATTCGGCCACCGAGTAAGGGCCGACCATCAGTTCAAAACCATACAGATTGGCGGCAAGAACACCGGCCCGTCCCGGCACTGCGCCGGCCCCCTCCTCGGCCTCGATTCGATGTAGCGCGTGTTCGATTACGCCCAGCAGATAGGTCCCCGTACCGGCAGCCGGATCGAGCGTCACAACGCCGGGATCGGCAAATCCCAACGGTCTATCAAGATGGTTCACAAGCAGGTCATCAATAAGCCGGACTTGGGCACGTACAACCTCGACAGGTGTGTAATAAGCCCCCACATCCTTGCGCAGTTTCGGATCATAAACCGCGAGAAAATCCTCGTAAAAATAAAGCCAGGGATTTTCGCGACCACTCAGTGTGGCAGAAGGCACAACGGCAATGACACGCAACAGCAGGTCGAGTGAAGCCGCCATCTCGCTGCGTGCATCAGCATCCGTGAGCACCTGGAGTGCGCGGGAAAGCAAGTTGTGCTGTGCGGCAAGGCTCTTTTCCGCGCTCTCGAGTGTGAGCGGATCAGCCCCTTCACTGCGTCCCAATAGCAAAGCGAAGGTGACGGTCTGAGCGTAGGCATCCGCGAACTGCTCGTCCGAAGCATCAGGGAACAGCAGTTGCCGCCAGTCCTTGGCAAGATGGTGCAAGGGTGAGTCCGGCCGCTTCAGTGCGTCAGTTACATCCTCACGCAGCATTCGGCAAAGCGGGGCCAGAAGATCGGCGAATCCCTTGAGATCAAGTCTTCCCCGGCTGTCGGTGGGGATGATGGGCTGCCAGGAAAGAAAATCTCGTAGGAGGCGTTCAATAGCAGGCGCATCCTCCTCGGCAATGGCCTTCTTCCCGTCCGCTGTGATATCTCCGGAAAGCCGGGCGATCTTTCCCACAAGTTCCCCGCTCCGATAAAGCGCCCACTCGTTCCCATCTGTGTAAAGGATATTGGGAATACCCGAAAAACGTTTCCATTGTTCCCGATTATGACCCTTGAAACGCGAGGTGTTCGCGCCGACACCGGGGGCTTTCACTTCCACATAACCTGCAAGCAGTCCGTTTAGATGAACAGCATAATCAGGTCGGCCCAGGCGACCGGGCAGCGCGCTTTCACCTGTGCAGACCACATCCCAGCCGAAAGCACGGGCAATGTCGGAAATAAAGTGTTCGAATGGTCCACGCAACTGATCCTCCCGCTCACCGACAGTCAGCTGCGACATCTTTACGGCCACACTGTCCGCAAAGTCCCTCAACGCCGTCAGGATGGCATGTTCCGGCATTCGATTTGCGCTCCCTTGTAAAACTCGGGATCATCGGAATTCAAGTGCGGGCTATTTTATCGGATTTGTTCGTTGAACACTACCGAAACGGAGGGTCTTCAGATGCTCATCTTAATGCACGCGCAAGCGCAATCCTTCCAAATGGGCCGCAAAACTGCGCCGGTTTTCCCTGAATCTCACCCGAAGGAGATACCACAACATGAGCATCTGTTCCTGTGACCGGTCGATGCGGCGAAAAAAAATGATGATTATTCCGGCCCACCACGGTATACAGGATCGTCGTAGTTGACCTTGTGCAGGTGATGCAAAAACATCGCAACCTCAAAAGCATAAGCGTCCCGCTTCTCCAACGCTGCAACAATGAGGCGATGTTTTTCGAGGGTGATTTCGGTCGCCGGGACAGTGGAAGAATAGGTCAACATGGACTTGAAAAAGGGATCCAATAGTTCCCAGAACCATATTGCCAATTTGTTGCCCGACATCCGAACGAGTCGCTCATGAAACTTGCGATTCAGTTGGAACCAGAGCGCCTGATCATTTCCCCAATTGAGCATTTTTTCGTAAGTCCGACGCAAATCAACTACGTCTTCATAGGTAGCTCGTCTGAATATCTCCGGCGCCAAACCGATCTCCAACGCGCTCCGGAAACTTCCCATGTGGGCAAACACGTCCTGGGAAACATTATTGTCGGTCAGCAAGCGGATGAAATCCAGCAATGTAAACGAGCGCTGTAAACGCATCCCCCGCTTCCGTCGGCTGTCGATGATCCCCATTGCCCGCAGGCGGGTCAGCGCCTCACGAACGCTGGTCCGACTGATCCCGGTCTGCTGAACGATGAAATCCTCCGACGGCAAAGGATCCCCAATGGCAATATGCTGATTTCGAATATACTCGCCGATCCACTCGAAAATTCCGTCCGTCGTCGAACCTTTGTTGTTTGTCCTTTTTGGTTGCGTGGTTTTCATTCTTGTGGGAACCCCCAATCCTATGATATAGCCACATTTTTCTGCTTTCCTCCGAACCCCAGAGAAAAACAGAATATCCCCTCTTGACTTTTCCACCTTCGACTGAGTCTAAAGTTTCTCAAGCAATACGGCAAGTGTCAACCGCTGTCGGCGAAAAACAGGGCGTTTTTATGTTGACATGTCGAATAGAACCGAGTACAGTTCTCTTGGTTCCACAGTCAGGGTTGCTTTCCCGGCGATCAGGGCCTGTATTATCTCTTGTCTTCGTGTCCTTCTTTGGGTTTCCCTGCCGGAAAGCGCTTTTCTTTCATCGGACAGCTGTCGCTATGACCCATTCGGAGGACACACATGAAACGCTCAGCCTTCACTTTGATTGAACTTCTGATCGTCGTGGCCATCATCGGGATTCTGGCCGCCATCGCAGTCCCGAATTTCCTCAACGCTCGGGTGAAAGCGAAAATCGCGCGCGTTTGGGGTGACTTTGACGCCCTAAAAATCGCATTGGAGACTTTCGCGCTCGACAACAACGGACGGTATCCCAACACCAACGGCACCGCCAATG
>JAKPRU010001052.1 GCA_029557025.1 Candidatus Omnitrophota bacterium
AATTTCGAAATTACCTCGCCAACCTGGAGAGATCGGAACAGCGCGCCCAAGCGGCGGAAACGGAACTGCTGGAGTTGCTGGACCGCGCCGGAAAACGTGAATCCATGATCGACTCGGCCTGCCAGGTCGCCGCACAAACAAAGGACACCGATTCCGCGATTGTTTATGAAAGCGCAGTTGCCCTTGTGACGGAGTTATTTCAACAGGAGCTCTCGGAACGTCCCCGCCGTGAAACACTGAGCGGAAAACTGGAGGAGGAGCAGGGCTATCAGAAACGCATCCGTGAACGATATATGGTGAATGAAGAAGCCCTGAAACAACAAACACAGAAACAACTCGAAACTGCCGAGAATCGGGCAAAATCCAACCTGGAAACCGAACAGAAATTGGCGGCGGAACTGAAAAAAATGCAGGCCCAGCTGAACGCCCTGGACGAGCAACTGGCCCGCCTGCGCCGCGCCGCCCTCAAACCGAAACCTGCTCAACCGGAACCTGGAAAGACGAAGATCACCCGGCCGGAAACCTCTCAGGCGCCGTTTCAACCGGGAACCCCGTTTGTAAAATTAAAAGGAAAACTGCCGTGGCCCGCACAGGGGAAGGTAGTACGCGGTTACGGACCCTTTACCCATCCCACCCTCAACGTCAAACTGATGAGCAAAGGGGTTGATGTGTCTACAAGGGAGGGAACCGCGGTTAAAGCGGTTGCGGATGGCCGGGTGCTTTATGTGGGCCAGCTGGAGGGATACGGTGCGTTGGTAGCGTTGGACCACGGCGACGGATATTTAACGGTTTATGGGAATGTCGAAGCGGGGTCCCTGAAAGCCGGGTCGGAAGTGGCCGCAGGCGCTTCTATTGGAGTTGTCGGACAGAAAAACCCGGATGAAGGTCCGGTTTATCATTTTGAAATCCGTAAAGGCGATCAGGCGTTGGATCCGGGCGATTGGCTTGCCCGCTGAACATGCCAGGTTCTTTACGGCAATCGAAATCAGGAGGATTCGAGTTCATGTCTCGAATGGTACGTCGTGGCCACATGGTTTTGTTGTGGATGGTGTCGCTGGTCATTCTCGGTGTCATGGGGTTGGGCGTCCACTCCACTGTCATGGCCGTGGAGAACATC
>JAKPRU010001061.1 GCA_029557025.1 Candidatus Omnitrophota bacterium
GATGACGGTCCCGGAATCCCGCGGGAGATCCGTGCGACTTTGTTTGAGGCGTTTGTTACGACTAAACCGGGCGGCCTGGGTCTAGGACTCCCTGTTGTACATCGGATTGTCCGCGAACATGGCGGAAAGATTACAGTCAACACCCGCCCCGGCGGGGGGAGTATATTTGTTCTGGAGTTTCCGGAAGGACGCGGCCGGTGATTGTGTGAAGAAAGCATGGCCACACACACCGAAGGCCAAGGAGTGAAGATACGCACAACCCCCTCTCTGTCTCCCCTAAACTTTGGGGGAGAGGTCCCTCCCCCGAAGATCGGGGGAGGTCAGGTGGGGGTTGAATGGCAAGGAACGTGAGCCAGGATTGCCGGAAATGCAATACGAAATCCTGCGCTCCCGAACTCAATCCCCCTTGTATTCCCCCCGTTCCCCCCGATCTTCGGGGGGAAGAACCGGGCTATACCTCTTCCCTTTCGAACAAGGCTTTCAAAAACGCCTCCGGTTCAAATGGTTCCAGATCGTCGATTTTCTCGCCGATGCCGATAAACTTGACGGGGATTTTCAGCTGATCGTGAATCCCGATAATTACGCCGCCTTTTGCCGTTCCATCCATTTTGGTCAGAATAATGCCGGTCACGCCGCAGGTATCGGTGAACTGCCGAGCCTGCTGGAGGGCGTTCTGGCCGGTAGAGGCGTCCAACACCAGCAGAGTTTCATGCGGAGCGCCCGGAAACTCCCGCCCGATCACACGAGCCATCTTGCCGAGCTCCTGCATCAGGTTTGCCCGATTATGCAGCCGCCCCGCTGTGTCGATAATTACGAAGTCATGCTGCCCCGCCCGCGCGGCATGGACCGCGTTGTACACCACGGATGACGGGTCCGCACCTTCCTCGCCTTTCACAATGTCGCATCCGGCCCGATCCGCCCAGATGGCCAATTGGTCGATGGCCGCCGCGCGGAACGTGTCCGCCGCAACAATCAGGGCCTTCTTGCCCTCGGAACGAAACCGCCACGCCAGCTTGCCGATCGCCGTGGTCTTGCCGACTCCATTGACCCCCACAACCAGATACACCGACGGTTTCTCCGTGCCGGTTTTCAGCGATCTCTTTTCCGAGTCGATCATCTCGCCGATGGCCGATTGCAGAGTATCGGTCAGCCAGTTAATATCCGTGCTGCCTTTTTTCTTCTGGAACTTGACCTGGTCGCGCAAATGGTCGATCAGCCGCGTGGTGGTTTCCACGCCGATATCCGCTGTAATCAGGGTTTCCTCCAGTTCATCCAAGAGATCGTCATCAATCTTTCCCCGTCGCTCGAAGATCGAGATGGTCTTTTTGAGAATGGCATCGCGGGATGCACGCAGACGGTCGAACAGTTTTCCGAAAAGGCCGCGTTTCTTCGGAGCCTTCGATTCGGATGGGGATTCAGCCGGTGGAGATGCCTGATCCGCATCCGACAAATCGGCTGGCGGTTTATCGTTGTTCCGGGGAGTATCTATAGGTAGTTCCGATTGCTGTTTGTTTCTCTTCCAAAACATAGCAGTTCACAAGTTCCTGTTATTCCGATTTGGTTGGATGGATACCCACATGGTAGCGATGGGGATGGTTCGGTCACAGGGCGACCTGAGAGCGCGGAGGTTCACAGGCAAGATGCCTGTGCCACTCCAAATTACCATTCATCCGGGTGGTCGGGCGAAGATTCATCCATGTCCCGCGTGTCGATATCCAGCGGTGCGTGCATGTGCTCACTGGACGAAAAAACCCGGATGAAACAGACTACCGTCAGACCGATCACAAAG
>JAKPRU010001076.1 GCA_029557025.1 Candidatus Omnitrophota bacterium
GCACAGTTGTTTCGGCTGAACGAACGTCGCCGGGTAGCGATGGTGGGCTGTGGGGTAGCCGGAGCCATATCCGCCATCTTTAACGCGCCCATCGCGGGGATTGTGTTTGCCGTAGAAGTGATTATCGGCGAATGGACCGCCGTTCACCTGGTCCCGATCGGTATCGCCTCGGTGGTGGCGACTCAGGTCAGCCGGATTCTTCAGGGCAACCAGATCCCGTTTGAGCATCGAGTTTTCAACATTCATACCCTGGATCTGATTTCGTGTGCGGGGTTTTCCATTCTGCTGACCGGGCTTTCCGTATTGACTTGTGTGGCTCTTCCGGCAGTGGAAAGCCGGATGCGCCGCCTGTTTGCAAATCCCTGGCTGCGTGTGGTTGCAGCAGGCCTGGTGGTGGGCGAAATCGGTTTTTTCTTTCCCGATGTGCTGAGCGAAGGCTACGAGTCCGTGCATCGGATTATCGAACAGATAGACCGGCCGGTATTCACGGCGGCCCTGCTGATTGCGCTCATGAAAATCCTGGCCACGTCATTGACCTTGGGAACCGGCAGCGCAGGGGGGATATTCGCGCCGTGCCTGGTGATCGGCTGTTTCGCGGGAGTCGCATATCGGGACATTCTGGCGTGGGCTTGGCCCTCGGTGGAATGGGTCGGTAGCGGCTGTTTCGGGTTGCTCGGTATGGCCGGAATGATCAGCGGTGTGCTTCATGCTCCGTTGACCGCGATTTTTTTGATCGTTGAGATTACCGGAGGCTATGAAGTTATTTTGTCTCTGATCCTTGTGTCCGTATTGACCTCGGCTCTCTCTCGTTTATTCGTTCCCGCGTCGGTTTATTATCAGGGATTGATCGAGCGTGGTCAGCTTCTTCGTCCGCGAACAGACGCCCGGCTTCTGGCGGACCTGGATGTCATGGAGGTAATCGACCGAAACGTTATCCCAATTCCGTCCAACATGCGTCTGCGTGACTTTGTGGATCGCGTGCGGAACAGCAATCATAAGTACTTTCCGGTAATTGATCCGATTACGGGCGATTTCGTTGACATGATCTCCGTGGATCGCATCCGTTCCTACTTGTTCAGCCCGGAACTGTACGATGTAGTTCTGGTAGAAGAGATTACGGATGGAGTGCGGGAATGGGTGAAACCGGACGACAGCCTGATCGATGTCATGAAACGTTTCGACCGAACTCAATCATGGGTGTTGCCGGTGGTAGAGAACGGCAAGTGCCTGGGCATCATCTCGAAAGCCGCGGTGCTGAATCAGTACCGTACAGAACTGATGATTCAGGCAAGTTCGTGATTTCCTTGTCCGGAATGGTCACCGGCAAGATGCTGGTGCCACCCGGAATTTCCCTCACCCCACCCCCCAGAGGCAGAAGGACAGGAATGGTCCCGTCACGGAAGGGCTAGACCTTCGGCGTCATTCCGGTTCTTTCATACACAAGTCCAACAGCGCCTCTCTCAATCGATCCACCTCGATTTCGAGTACTCGATACACCTCCGGCGCATTTTGCAGGGAGTTTTCAAGACCGAGCTTCTCCAATTTGAAAGCGGCTTTGTGGGCCGCGCGAGTGGCGAAATTGCCGATTGCGCCTTTCAAGATATGGGCGCTTGCCGCTAGAGATTGCGCATCGTGGTTTTCGATCGCCTCTCGAATCCGGTCCATCAGCCTGCACGACTCTCGGACAAACATGGCGACAATCTCACTCAGCAGATTCCTGTTATGATCCACACGGTCCATCAATTCCGGCACATCCAGTACCACATCAGGAACGTGATCAGGAACGTGCCCGAAACGCATGGCAGATTTCTCGATCACGCCGGTATCGGCAGGTGGAATTGCGCGCGCAATGGCTTGTTCGAGATCGACTAACTGAATCGGTTTTGTAATGTAATCGTCCATTCCGGCGACCAAGCACTTTTCGCGATCCCGGACCATGACACAAGCGGTCATCGCGATAATGGGAACGTGTGTTCCGGTTCCGAGTTCCCGTTTTCGAATTTCGGATGTCGCCTGGTAGCCGTCCATCTCCGGCATTAGAACATCCATGAAAATTAAATCGAATCGGTTATTCTCTATACTATCCAGCGCTTCCAGTCCATGCCGGGCGATGACCACACTGTGCCCTTGTCGGGAAAGCATCGCCGATGCGATTTTCTGGTTTACTATGTTGTCTTCTACAAGGAGGATATGAAGACCGGTGCGTTGAGGGGTGTCTGAAGGATCGCAGAGTTTATCTTGTTTGCCGAGAGATTCCATGTTCCCGATCGACCTTGCGTCGTGTGACCGGCCCTGGCGGACAGGCAGAGATTTCCGTTCATCGGTGCAAATTACCGATGACAAATATTGTATCCAAAAATCCTGTCCACCCTTGGGTGGTCTGTCTTTTCTCTCACGCCAGGAACAAGGCCGCTGTTTTTATTCGTTGACAATTACACACAGCTCGAAAGCATGGACATCCGAGCTGGGCAGGGGGTCGTCAACCAACACTTTCGCGGTCATGTTGTTTGCCGGAGAGGGCGCCTCCATCATATAGATATATCCTCGGCCTTTCAGGCGACGGATGACATACTGCCCATCCTTCGGGAACGGAGCCAGAAACTCCGTCCGGAGGTTACCCACGCCATCAGCGATAAAATGTTGGGCTTTATAGTCCTTTTCCGTGATGTAAAGCACGTCGCGTCCGTCCAGGGTTCCCGACCAGCGGAAGACGGGTTTCGCGTTGGGGTGTTGCGCCAGGATCGCATCATCTTGTTTTGCGGCTTCCCGCATCATCGCATAAATCTCTTCCGCCGTGGGGGCTTCTCTCAATTCCCGTTCGGTCTTGCCTGGATTCTCATAGCTCCGTTGGGCAACATCCAGGAACACCTCAATGGGGGTAGTTCCGTAATACGGGTCATGGGTGTCATGTTCGTGCAAAGCCTTTTTCAGGGCTTCGATTCGCTCGCCGAGCCGTTCCCGACGTTCCGGTGTGGGATTCTCGCGGTACGCGTAGCAGGCGAAAACCGCCGCCATGTAAGCCCGGTTGAGCTGCAGGGCATACACGCCGCGTTCCAGGTCGCGGCGGACCTGCGCGACCGTCTCCTGATCCTGCAAGTCATCGGCGATGGCTGCGAAAGAGTCGCGCTTCTGTCCACACGGATATTCCCATGTCCATCTCATCCAGGGTGTCTTGAATCCACGGCTTGCACTGCAAATAAACCTCAAAGAGGAACTGATCCTGCCCGGCTCCCTTGTCCCACGGCGGAATGCCCTTGAGGGCAAAGCGATCCACATAGATATGCGGAGAGGGATTCCAATGTGTCACAGCCAGTGCACGGACATACCAGGCATTTCGGACAGCCTTATCCAGCGCCAGGAAAACATCGGCAACCTGTTGAGCATGTTTCCGCCCGAATTTCGTGGCCGCCCAATCGCAGACAACCTCCCGAACATCCGCCCCCGGATCCCAGGAAAACCGCCAGACCAGATACCGTGCCGCATCGCTCGGCGCATCGTCCGGTGTTCCACCGGCGTTGCTCACGCTAATGGCCCCTCGATTGAGCGCGAACTGCATTCCGCTTGCCACCCGCTCCGCGGCAAAGTCCATAATCGGAGCGTCCTTGCCGCGCTTAAACCGGGCCGTCTCCACTTCCACATTTGTCTTGTGCGGCGAGCAGCCGAAAGTTGGATTGAGTTGCTGGAACTGCCACTGATCCGTGCGCGTCAACTTGATCGAAACAATCAGGTTGTCTGTCGGAATCTCGTTGGTAAAGATCCGCTCATAAACCTCCGCGATACTGTGCTGCTCGTGGCTGTTGGTAACCCAGGTTCGATGGATGTATTCCTTGCCGAATTCCCCGACAATCACACCATGGCAGGTCTTCAGAATCTGTTGATAGATCAACTCAAACGAACGTTGCTCCCGTTCGCAGCGATGATGAACCAGATCAAATGATTTCATTTCGCCGCGCGGGATGATTTCGCCCGTGCGGACAAGGATTCCGTCCAGTTCCGGCAGGGCACGCAAAACGCTGCGCAGTTTCTCACGAAGCATCTCCCAGAGATGGGGATCTTGTGTGCAAAGTTCGGCGTGCGCTGCTTTAAGCCATTCATCACGGTAAATCAGTTCATCCCCAACGAGGAAGACTCTCAGCCCCAGTTCATGGGCCAGGCGGATGTATTCGCGGAAGGCTTCCCGGCGAATGAGAACCGACTCCGGCGGGGTATCCGGGCCGATCCACACCAGTTCATTTCGGTCGTAAGGAAGAAGGTCCGTCGCGCCGAATTGAATCGCGCTAAGAAACACCTCGCGCAACTTCTCTTGTTCTTTCTTGAATCCGGGATTCCCTGGATCGGCCAGGGCATTATCCGGCGGCGCCATGTTGTTGAGATGGCGTTCGAATTTTGGGAAACGGGTAACATTCGATTCGGGGATTTCGCCGGTCACTTTGATTCTATCGGCAACCCACGCCAACCCGGCAGCCGCCCCCAAGGAGGAATATCCCAGCACCGTCCACTGCTTGCGGCCATTAACGGTTTTGCAGGAAAAAACAAACCCCTGCGGATGGCGAGGCGGCGGGGGACAGAGGTCAGCCGGACCCACATAGCCCATAATCGTGTCCGCATTTGCGCCGGAGTGCGGCACGAGGCTCCATCCTTCACGTTCCATTGCGGTGCGGAGGATGTCCATCATCCCCACAACCGCCGGGTGATCCTGAAACAGCGGGTGGATTTTCACCGCATATTCCTGGGCCGCGGGAACCGATAGAACAAACACAAGCAGGCATCCGACAAACAAAACCGCGACGAACGGCCCGGGAATGTTCTGAAGGCTCGTGGGATAAACTCTCCTGTCCATCATTCGGAGTTCCTCTCTTTATGTGTAATGGAAAGACAAGAATTCTGTATTTGCGCAGAAAAGGCAAGGGCCATTGAAGATTCCCATAGAATCCCCAATGGCCCGCTATGCTGATTATGTGGGAACGTCTTAATTAGACGATCTTGCTGTAATCAAGATTAGCCAGTTGCTCATACAGATGCCAACGCATTTTGACATCCCGCTGACCGAGTTCGAGCAGTCGCTGCGCCTCTTCCGGCTTGCTCTTGGTAAGGGTGCGGAAGCGGATCTGCTGGTATGCGTAATCCTTGTAGGAAATGGTCGGCGCTTTGGAATCCAGTTTAAGCGGATTCTGGCCTTGCTCCCGAAGGGCCGGATTGTAACGGTACAGAGGCCAGTGGCCGCATTCAACCGCCGCTTTGTGCGTATCCATGCCGGCCGTCATGTCTATCCCGTGAGCAATGCAGTGGCTGTACGCAATGATGAGGCTCGGTCCGTTGTAGGCTTCCGCCTCAACAAAAGCGCGGACGGTCTGCAAATCGCTCGCGCCCATCGCAACCTGTGCCACATAAACATTCCCGTACGCCATCACCATCATGCCCAAATCCTTCTTGGACAGCGGCTTTCCACCGGCAGCGAATTTTGCCACCGCACCGCGCGGTGTCGCCTTGGACATCTGCCCGCCGGTATTACTGTAAACCTCGGTATCGAGGACCAGAACGTTGACATTGCGCCCGGAGGCCAGAACATGATCCAGGCCGCCGTAGCCGATGTCATACGCCCAACCGTCACCACCGACAATCCAGACGCTTTTGCGGATCAGGTAATTCGCCACATTTGCCAGACTTTTCGCTTCGGCGGTGTTGATTTTCGCCAGCTTTTCTTGCAACGCGGTAACCCGTTTCCGCTGAGCGGAAATCCCGGCTTCATCCGACTGATCCGCTTTCAGAAGGTTGTCCACCAACTCATCGCCGATCTGACCGGCCATTTTGGTGAGCAATTCCCGGGCGTACTCTCCCAGCTTGTCCAGGGTCAGACGGAATCCGAATCCGAACTCCGCATTGTCCTCAAACAGGGAGTTTGACCACGCCGGACCATAGCCGTCCCGATTCACTGTCCATGGAGTTGTCGGCAGGTTCCCGCCATAGATGGAAGAGCATCCGGTGGCGTTTGCAATAATCGCCCGATCACCGAACAGCCGGCTGAGCAGCTGCACATAAGGCGTCTCGCCGCAACCCGCACACGCGCCGGAAAACTCGAACAGCGGGGTCATTAAAGCGGTTCCCTTGACCGTGGAAACCTTGAGTTGGCTGCGGTCGTATTCCGGCAGACTCAAGAAAAACTTGAAGTTTTCGCGTTCCGTCTCGCGAATAGGCGGCTGTGGGGTGAGATTGATCGCTTTGCGGGTCGGGTCCTGCTTGTTCTTGCCAGGGCAGGTGTGGACACACGCGCCGCATCCGGTGCAGTCTTCCGGAGCAACCTGGATCGTGAATTTTTTGTCCTTGTATTCCTTGCCCTTTGCGTCCGTGGACTTGAATGTCGGCGGCGCATCTTTCAAACAGGCCGGATCGTAAATGTTCATCCGAATTGCCGCGTGCGGGCAAACCAGGGTGCATTTGCCGCATTGGATGCAAACTTCCGGATCCCACGCCGGAATCTCGAGGGCGATATTGCGCTTTTCCCATTTTGTGGTTCCCGTCGGGAATGTTCCATCCTTGGGAAACTTGCTGACCGGGATGGAATCTCCACGCCCCGCGATGATCTCCCCGGTAACCTCCTGCACAAACGGCGGGGCCTCTTTCGGTACCGGTGGCGGCATTTCAATGGTGCTGGTCGCCTTCGCCGGAACCTTCATTTCATGCATGTTTTCAATCGCTTGATCCACAGCGTTATAGTTCATTTTGACGATATCCTCGCCTTTTGCGCCGTAGGTCTTCTTGATCGCCTTTTTGATTGCCGCGATGGCTTCATCCTTCGGCAGGACACCGGAAATTGCGAAGAAACAGGTCTGCATGATTGTGTTGATCCGCGCACCCATGCCGGTTTCCCTGGCCACGGTGTAGGCATCCACCACATAGACTTTGATCTTCTTGTCGATGATCTGCTGCTGGACCTTCCGGGGCATCTTGTCCCATGTCTTTTCCACAGGGTAGGGAGAATTCAGCAGAAACACCGCCCCATCAACTGCGTATTGCAGCATGTCGTACTTTTCCAAAAAAACAAACTGGTGACAGCCGATGAAATTGGCCTTGTTCACCAGATAGGTGGAATGGATCGGTTTGGGACCGAATCGCAAGTGGGATATGGTGACCGACCCGGCTTTCTTGGAGTCGTATACGAAATATCCTTGAGCAAAGTTCTCGGTTTCCTCGCCGATGATCTTGATCGAGTTTTTGTTCGCCCCAACTGTCCCGTCCGATCCGAGACCATAGAACATCGCGCGAACAACTTTTTCACCCTCCGTGCTGAACGAGGGATCATAATTCAGGCTGGTGTGTGTGACATCATCCTCGATGCCGACAGTGAAATAATTCTTGGAGTCTTTCTTGGACAGTTCATCGAGGACCGCCTTGACCATCGCCGGGGTAAATTCCTTGGAGGAAAGCCCAAATCGACCACCGATGACTTTCGGCATGGCGCTGAGCGGACAGGTTCCATCAGCAAGACTTTCGCCCAACGCGGAAAGGACGTCTTTGTAAAGCGGTTCGCCGCTTGATCCCGGTTCTTTGGTCCGATCCAGCACGGCAATCGCTTTCACCGTTTTCGGGAGGGACTTCACAAAATGCTTCGTCGAGAAAGGACGATAGAGCCGGACCTTGAGGACACCGACCTTTTCACCTCTTTCCATGAGGTATTCCACGGTCTCGTGAGCGGCCTCCGCACCGGAACCCATCAGGATAATAATCCGCTCGGCATCCGGCGCGCCAAAATAATCGAACAGGTGATATTGCCGCCCGGTGATTCCGGCAAACTTGTCCATGTATTTCTGGACAATATCCGCACAGCCGTTGTAATACGGGTTGACCGTTTCGCGGCACTGGAAAAACACGTCCGGGTTCTGGGCCGAGCCACGCAAAACAGGCTTGTCCGGCGAAAGGGCGCGCTGACGATGGGCATAAACCAGGCTCTCGTCAATCATCGCGCGCATATCGTCCTCGCTGAGTTTTTCGACTTTCATAATCTCGCTGGAAGACCGGAATCCGTCGAAGAAATGAACAAACGGAACTCGCGCTTCCAGTGTCGCCGAATGGGCGATCAGGGCCGTGTCCATGATTTCCTGGATCGAGTTGGAGGCAATCAGGCCGAACCCGGTGGATCGTGTGGCCATGACATCGCTGTGATCGCCGAAAATGGAGAGCGCGTGGGTGGCCACCGTACGGGCGGAGACATGGAACACCGTGGCTGTCAGCTCGCCCGCGATCTTGAACATATTGGGGATCATCAGGAGCAATCCCTGGGAGGCGGTAAACGTGGTGGTCAGCGCGCCGGTCTGCAAAGCTCCATGAACCGCGCCGGCGGCCCCGCCTTCGCTCTGCATCTCCACCACCGTGGGGACCGTGCCCCAGATATTCTTCACTCCATCCGCCGACCAGGCGTCCGCCCATTCCCCCATAGTTGATGAGGGGGTGATGGGATAAATGGCGCATACTTCGCTGGTTTTGTGCGCGACGTATGCCGCCGCCTCGTTCCCATCCATCACAACCGTTTGACGTGTCATTCGTGAAACCTCCATGATTCTTGGCCGGAACAAACCATATCCATTCACGTTCCTTCACCGCCTTCCGGCTCTGTCGAACAAAGGAAGAATCGGATTGGAAGGAATAAGAAGGGCAAGAAATGGCGAGTACCGGCTCTCAATTGTAAGTTTATCCGGTTCTTTTATACCACAAACCGCCCCAGTCCGGCAGTCTGACGGGGGGAAGGGGGAGGCGAGTTTGGAAAGGGGAGGGTGGACAACCGATCCGCCGGTCATCGCATCATCGCTTTTTCCTATTCTATCCCGAATGTCCCCGGTAAAAAGACGGCAGTTCGCCGAACGTTTTCATGAGATTTTCGTCCCCGGTGATCTCGGAATCATACCGGACCACGATCCCCGAAATCTCTCCCCGCTCGCTCATCGAGACCTCCAGTACTCCCCCCATCCCGCCCAGCACGTCACGGATCTCCTGAATGCACTTGGGGCACTGATACCCGCATTCGGGGATGATGGGATTACAGTCCAGGTGGAAGAATTTCTGGACGTGCATGGTGAGGCGCTCCGCTGATTTTCAAGCCCAGCCTTTACTCCCTCTTCCTTCCCCTCGCCCCGATCCCCGTCCAGATAATCGCTGGCGACCGCGATCACGTGCATCCGGCCACAAAATTCGTGATGGAATCCTCAATTACCGGGAAGGGTATTCTGGCGGAAACGGGATGTCAATAGAAAAATCGTGTTCTCTTGCGCTTTCCAGTCTTCTTGACAATCGCCCGGACTCAACGCTCCTCGATGATCGCCTTGGACAACTCGGCATCTTTCACGGCCAACCTCGGCCCCGGCCGTTTCCAGGATGGTTCACGATCTCCCTGTTCCCAGAGTGACGCACTTCCGCGATGGGACGCCCATGACGGATCAGAACAATCGTTTCGCCGTGTTCTACCTCGGTGATGAAACCGGATGCGCGTTTCCGAAGTTCTGTGAAGGTAACCGTTTTCATGCTGTCCTGCAGTCTGTATCGCAATGTACACTGTCGTATATGGAATAATGTGCAAAATGACAATCCGCACACAAAAAAAAACGGGAGACCAAGCGGTCTCCCGTTTTCTGCATACCGACTGAATGGTTAGCCGGCTATCCCACTTTCGGCAGTTTTGCCAGCGCTTCCTGGAGCTTCTCTTCCGGGAAATCATAGTCCATGAGTTCCCCGGCGAAGTAGCGGTCGTAAGCGCCCAAGTCGAAATAGCCATGGCCGGAGCAGTTGAAGACAATCACCTTTTCTTTGCCCTCGGCCTTGGCCCGCAAGGCTTCTTCGATGGCAACTGCGATGGCATGAGAGGTCTCCGGCGCCGGAAGAAGCCCTTCGGTGCGGGTGAATTGAATGGCCGCATCGAAGACCTTTGTCTGGTAGACGGCGACAGCCTCGATCAGTTTTTCGTGTACCAGGAGGCACAGGCTTTGCGCAGCGCCATGATAGCGCAATCCGCCCGCGTGGATTCCCGGCGGCACGAAGGTGTGGCCCAATGTGTACTGTTTCAGCACCGGAGTGAGATGGGCGGTATCGCCGTAATCGTAAGCATAACAGCCCCTGGTTAATGTCGGACAGGCGGTAGGCTCCACGGCAATGATACGCAGATCGTTACCTTCCATCTTTCTCTTCATAAATGGATACGCAAATCCGGCGAAGTTGCTGCCGCCACCGACACAACCGATCAGAATATCCGGCTTTTCATCGACCAGCGCGAGCTGCTTTTCGGTTTCCAGGCCGACAACGGTCTGGTGGAGCAGGACATGGTTGAGAACGCTGCCAAGGGAATACCGGGTGTCATCGTGCTTCACCGCGTCCTCGACGGCTTCGCTGATGGCGATGCCCAGAGAGCCGGGGCAGTCGGGGTCCTCGGCGAGGATGGCCCGCCCAGAATCGGTGAGATCCGTAGGGCTGGCGAAAACCTCGGCTCCGAACGATTGCATAAACGACTTGCGGTAAGGTTTCTGTTGATAACTGACCTTGACCATGTACACGGTGCATTTCAAACCGAACATGCACGCGGCAAAGGCAAGCGCGCTCCCCCATTGTCCCGCGCCGGTTTCTGTGGCCAGACGGGAAATACCTTCCTGTTTGTTGTAATAGGCCTGCGGGACGGCGGTATTGGGTTTGTGGCTTCCCGGTGGGCTGACCCCTTCGTGCTTGTAATAGATTCGTGCAGGGGTCTTCAGGGCTTTCTCCAGAGCGGTTGCGCGAATCAGCGGGGTTGGCCGCCACACTTGATAGATCCGCCGGACATCGTCCGGAATAGGTATCCAGCGTTCCTGAGAAACCTCCTGCCGGATCAGTTCCATCGGGAAAATGGGGGCAAGCAGGTCCGGCGTGATCGGTTGATAGGTCTCCGGATGCAGCGGTGGATCCAACGGCCTCGGCAGATCGGGAATGATATTGTACCACTCCTGGGGGATATCCTTCTCACTGAGCAAAATCTTACGTGTGTCCATTCATTCAATCTCCTTCACGGTGAGTCATCAAATACCCACTCATCTACCAACTATGCCACAGCCGAACGGGAATGCCAAGGAAATCACCCCTTTTTCAGCGATTCCGCAACAAGTTGCTGGAAGGAGGGGTTGGGTGAAGGAATTGCTGGGTTTACGGGTTGGAGGGGATACTTGGGAGATTCGACGGGGAGATTTGGGTGGGTAAATAGCGGAAAATGGAAGGGATTGTCGGTGCAAAGGACAGGGGTATCCTGTGGGGCATAGGCCGAGGAGACGGGAGGGGAGGAATGGGTGGGGCGAGTTAAGGAGGGGGGGAAGGAATCCGGGTAGGGAGGGTGTCCTGGAGATCGTGCTGGACGAGATCCTGATAGAGGAGGCAGGCCAAGGGGATGGTGGTGAGTTTCCGACGACAGCATTCTTGGAGATTTAAATGGTAAAGGGAGCTCATAAGGAGATGGGCCATGGCCAGGGTGAGAAGAAAGGCCAGGATGGCGTTGGGTTCAGGTTTGAAACAGTGGTCCAAAGCCCAATGGGTACAGAGATCATTAAAGCCGCGATTTTCGATTTCCCCGCGGCGATGGCCGATGACCCGGATGTCGCGACCCGCTGCTCACCGTTCGCATAGTGGGAGAGATACAAGGACACATGTCGCTCTCCCCGGCGGCAACGGCATCCCGGTTTCCCACACACCCGGGCCATTTCCACCAGACTTCCGCGTAACAATCCGTGGGAATGCACCAG
>JAKPRU010001078.1 GCA_029557025.1 Candidatus Omnitrophota bacterium
ATGATGTTGCGGTATCCGCGGCGTCGCAGCATCGAAACCGGGAGATTGTCCCCGAATCCGCCGTCCAGATAGGTCCTGCCCCCGAATCCGACCGACTTGAGGCCGGGGTAGCGGGTGCTACCCATGATGTAGTCGACCAGCAATCCGGGATGAATCGATTCCCGCCACACTTCGATGGTCTCCAGGTCGGTCAGCGAGTACAGCACCAGCCCGTAATCGATCTCCGAGCCCATGATCGCGGCTTCGTTGAGTACCCGTTCGATGGTGGCCCGAAACGGGGAGGTGTCCAGTCCCCTCTTGCGTACGATGTCCACCATGACGTCCAGATTTCTGGGGCTCAGCACATCCGGATTTTTCAGTTCGGCATCGACCGGGAGGTTGAGACATTGTTCCACCGTGATGGTCTGCCACATCCCCAGCGCGGCCTCATAGTCTCCCTGCGCGACGAACGCGGCGTTGAGAGAGCCGATCGAGGCGCCGACGGCCGCGCAAAGCGGGACCCCCAGATCGCGCAGCGCTTCCCACGCTCCGATCTGGTAAATCCCTTTGGCCCCTCCGCCCGCAAGCGCGAGCGCGTATTGTTCCGGCTGCATGGTTTTCGTACCTCCGTCCCCACCTGTTTATACAGCGGATGGGAGGAAAACCGCAAGGAACCGGGGAGGAAAAAGCCACACTATCTTCACAATCCGGTCACGATATTCCATGATTCCGCAGGACTGCTTTCATGATGGGGGTGCACAATATGGATGTAACGGCAGAGAGCTGTCGACAAAAGCAACACCATACCGGATACAAAGGAGTGATTGAAATGACGGACCGTCACGAAATCGAAAACCTGAATTCCATACAGACCCAATCCGAAGGCGGCAAGCCGAAATCCAGGAAGAGGAACACCTCGGTGATTCTGGCAGCCATCCTTGTCACCGCGCTGGTGTTCAGCACCGTAAGCGGTGTGCTGGTCTGGCATTTCTCGCGGCCGGCCACTTCCGACCCCGTACCCACCACACCGGGCCA
>JAKPRU010001080.1 GCA_029557025.1 Candidatus Omnitrophota bacterium
CCATTGCCCGATATTGCCTTGAATGTCCGCCCCTGCTCCAGGTCACCTATTTCTCCGCGCCATTATCGTCGAAAGAACACTATCTCTTCCTCTGCCTGGAATTATACCACTTCTTGGACAGAGATGTCACCGGGACATACATGTCGATTCATCTTCGCCCTATCGCATCTCTACCGACGCTTTCACATCCTTTTCCTGAGTCAGCAGCCGGACATACAGTCCCCACCCGGCTCCCAGCTGATGGACCCGGCACAGAAGGGTATTCCGTCCGGCATGCAGATGAATCGGCACAATGTCCTGATCCGGGATCGCCTTGTGATTTCCGGCATCCTTGTAGACCTGTTCGCCATTTACCCAGACTTGCGCTCCGTCATTACTCCCCACCGCGATCGAGATGTCCCGCTCACAATCCGAGTCGATAAATGTGAATGCATACGCCGCGCCGATAATCTCATGCGGTTCGATAAACCGGGTAAAATCGAGATAGGCGGTCGGGCCGGTTACTCTTATCCAACGTACCGGTTGATCGTTCAGTCCGTTATACACGCCGTCGAACGAAACCGTTTGCCGCTGCCCGAATCCGCCGTCGGAAAGGGCGTCCTTTTCTTTTGGAAATGGTCCGATAATCCACCAGTTTGTAATATACGGCCCACGCATTTGGAGAGATTGATAGAACGGCTCTATCGGATTCGCCTCGCTGATATTTGTAACGCCGTTCGCTTTCGCTACACGAATAAACCGTTCCACTAATGTCGGATCGAGAATGTCCTCGCCGGTCAGCTCCAGTTGCCGCCGCTGGAAGTAAATATCCGCATAATCCAGCCACATCCGGACTTTCTCTACGCGTGCCCGGACCGCATCGTTTTCGGCTGTTCGAAACGCCTCGTCCAGCGCAACACGGCATTTGTGCCGGATCTCCGGCGGCAGATGCCCGACTTCGGGTGGGCTGTACAGGTCAAAGTGAATATTGTTCGTTTTGACATAGTCATGTAAACAATCGAAATAGCGGCGGATCGGTTTCCATGATGTTCCGTAGACTCCCTGTAGAAAATCATCGATTGTCGCATCGACATCCGTATCGACATCCCACAGCTGTTTCGCCAGAATGTATGAGCGAAGCTCTGCCATTTCCCCGCCGCCACCGGGTGAAGAATTCCCCTGGCAGAACAGGCCGTCTACACCTTCCCGATGGTAAAAGGGGATATCTTCCCGAATGGCATTGAAATTCGGGAACGGCATCAGGTAGTGGGAGAAATTCGTTACATAATGCCACACATAGACTTTATTACTGATAGCGGACCAGGCGCGGAGGTCCTCTACATAAGTGGCGTTTTTCGGGCAGGAGGCGAGTGCGTGGCTGTCACAGGAAGGAGCCATGTGACACAGGCGCACAATCAGGTTCGGATGGGGGCGGATGGTCTTCGGCGCTTTCTGGGTGTAATTGTAGGCGATGGTGTCGATATATTTATCCGGGTAACGCTCTGCTACCGCCTCGGCTACTTTATTGCAGAATGCGATTAAAGTGCCGGAAGGGCTTCCTTCCGCCTCATCGATGGCGCGGCACTGTGCGCATTGGCAGGCTCCATACCAGTCGTTCTGCGACACGGAGAAAATAGTTGATTTCGGATTTTCTTCGATCCGCTTAAAAATGGCCTCGATCACGATCCGAAGAACATCCGGGTTTGTCAGGCACAGCTGGCTATACTCGGCCGTGCGCTTCCCGTTGATTTCGGAGAAATATTCCGGG
>JAKPRU010001254.1 GCA_029557025.1 Candidatus Omnitrophota bacterium
GCAATCCTGACGGTTCGGGACCTGTGCTACAATCTTCGTCCTGCCTGTCTGGATCAGCTGGGACTCTCCAAGACTGTGCTCAACTACTGCGAAGAGTTCTCGGAAAAAACCGGCATCGGTGTCGATTTCTCCTGTACGGGAATGGAGAACATCACGCTGGACTTCGATACCGAAATCAATCTCTACCGCCTGGTCCAGGAAGCATTAAACAATGTAAAGAATCATGCCGAGGCAACGCACGTTACCATTCGTTTGACGGCCTTCGGCTCAACTATTTCTCTTCAGATCGAGGACAACGGCAAGGGATTCGATGTGCAGCAGCGGATGAACTCTGCCCCGGCCGAGAGGCGGATGGGCCTCCGGAGCATGGAGGAACGGGTGTCCCTTCTCCGGGGGACATTCGAGGTTCAGTCCCATATTGGAGCGGGGACAATCATCCATATTGAAGTACCATACAGGGAAAAGTAAGTGGGGCGAGATATCCGACAGGCAGAGAGGCCTGTCCCGCCAGGAAGACCCTCACCCCTGGCCTTCTCCCGAAAGGAGAGGGGAAGAAATGCTCCGACAGGGACTGGGAGAGCGATGCTTCAGAGGGAGAGGGAACAAAGGTCGGCACACGTTTCCAGCCTGTGGCATGGCGATACAATAACCCCAAAACTCCTGTAAAGATTCTTCAGTTACCGGACATTAATCTTTAATTTCAAGAACGCGGCATTGGCCCGGAGCGGCCGGGATTTCCAGCGTTTTTCCGGCCACCCGGATCGAAATCGGTTTCTTTTCATCGGTGAAGTCCGTGCGGCGAACCAGGACCCGGTTTCCTATGCGCAAGCCGGAGATCACCGGTCCGGGCTGCGAGGGCACATCAAAACAAATCGGGGTCCCTCGTTCCAGGAATTCACCGTATTCCTGCGCTGCCGCCCAGACCGGATGCAGCAACTCCACTTCTTTTGCATTCTCTTCCGCCGTGCACCACAGGAAGAAGGTATCGGAACCTCTCAGTAGAAGGTGCCAGAGAATCTCCCGGTACGCCCATTCACTCATCTGCTCCGCCCTGGCCGTTTTTGCCGGGGAGGGCGTTTCTTCTTCGCACGTTCCGACATCGACCGTGTGCCAGTGAACAAACGGGATAATGGGAATACTTTCCGGGGTGTACAGTCCCGCATTACTCCCGACTAATAAAGCGTTATAGAACCAGCGATAATCGCCCGGTTGGAAGTCGTACCAGTTCCAGGTCCAGGACCAGGGATAGACGACAGGCATGGCAAAGGTAAATCCGGTTCCCTGGAAGTCGTTAGACCAATGACGGTAATGGGCCTTCTGATCGTGTAGCGCCGGTTGGCCGTCTACATAGCGTTCGAAGTAGTCATACCAGTACCGCCATCCGTTGTGCGGGTATACGGCGTAATTGCCGACAAGACATTTCGGGAATTGTTCGAGGATCGGTTCCGCGTAAGCGACTCGCTGAAGGCGACTGCGGATTTGACGCAGCGCGTCCTGGTACGCCAGGAAATCGCTGATTTGCGGAATATGCTCCCGGCAAACCTTGCAGCGCTTGGAGGCCTCGTATGCGCGATTCCACTCCAGCGGGCCGTCGATTTCCCAATCGGTAAACACAAAATCCAACGGCAGACCTTCCTTGCGGTAGGCATCGACAAACTGCTCGAATCGTTCGCGAATGGGTAGAGTGCGGTGATCCAGTCGAAACGGACAGCCCATGGTTTTGGTTCCGAACGTTTCATCAAAGAACGGCTTGCCGTTTTCATCAATGTGTGCGGTCTCCTCTGTCCCGTCGCAAAAACTATAAATCAGGGCGGATGCGTTGATATTGACACGAAGCCCCAATTTCTTCTGGGCACGGGCGACCGGAAGACATTCCGCGAGGCTTTCATCAACGTTCGCGTGGTTCCAGGAGCAGACGAGGCCGATGCCGCGCTCATCCAGCAGGCGCACCAGTTCCTCCGCCTGCGCGTCGCTGAGCTTGCCGGGATTCATGGCGGGCCACAAATACAGGGGTAAACGATGCCCGCGACTGAACTCAAGGGGTTTCGCAGTGTCCAGGACCAATTGGATCGATTCGGGCCAGGTCATTTTATTTGTGTCGTCCGCATATCCTGTGAAGGATATGGCAAAAAAGATGAAGATAAAAACCCGACAGAAAGACACATTGTAACGATGGTTCATACCGCAAACCTCCCAAATGTGATGTCTGTATTTCATTCCTGCTCGAAACGGTTGAGCCGTGTTTCGATCCAAATTCTGTGCGCAAGTGCTCTTGCAGGCATCCCCCGGCGAAGCCGATGATTTGGCAAAGAACTTGTAGTATCTCGCATAATAGCAAAGCGGGACAAGGTACGCACAACCCCCTCTGTATCTCTCACAAACTGTGATGCCCCGCAAAAAGTCGATGGCATGAACGGGAGAGAATGACAGGGAGAATCGAGAAAAACAGTGCGCGGGGAAGGAGTGCTTCCCCCCGAAGTTCGGGTGGAATACAAGGGGGGTTGATTTCGGGGTTGCGGCCGGGTTTCGCGTCAACCCCCACCTGACCCTTCAGAGCAATCAACCCTCACCTTGCCTCCCCCGATCTTCGGGGGAGGGACTCACCCCGGGCCTCCACAGTCTTGGAGAGGCGAATCCTGAGGAGCGGATTGGCTCCGCATTGAAGATATTCCCTCTTGCATATTACGGCGTTTTGAGACAGTCTCATTTGAATTGTCGGTTCCATTTTTCAGGACGGATTTCATGCGGACTCGCCTCAGATCGAATTGGGTTTCATATCTCATTGCTGTCGGCCTGCTGCCGGTGTTCTGGTATTTCCGTGCGTTCTATGCTGAGGGGGATGGGGACCAGATCGCGCGGTTTATCGAAGCCGGGATTTGGTTCATCAAAACCGAGGTACTCTCCCAGGCGATACTTCAATTTGCTTACAAAATCTGTTCTCTCTGGAACTGGGATGGGATGCTGACCTTAAACCTGGTCTCCTGTATTGCCGGGGTCGTAATGGTCTTTTTCCTCATTCGAGCCGGAGAGGAAATGGGGGAGAATCGGTACACCCTTCCGGTGACGCTCTCGTCCGGATTCATAGTCCTCGCCTGTGGCCATACGGAGTATTATCCGCAACTTCTGGCAGGAATGGCGGCCTGGAATTGGGCATCCATGCGATACCTGCGTGGGCGCGGATCGCCATTGCTTCCGTCGCTGCTGTTTTCGCTCTGTGTGTGGTTTCACCAGGAGGCGATTTTTGCCTTTCCTGCTCATTGTTTTTTGCCCGCACTCCGAAAAGAAAAAGATCATTGGATTCCCTGGACTTTCGGACTTCTTCCGCTGGTGTTGCTTGCGATCATTCGGCTGGTTCCGCAGATTTCGCCGCTTCGCCTGGAAGGGATGTCGCACGGGTGGAATGTTGTCCCGCTGTGGTCCACGGAGGGGACGGAGAAGTTGTACTCCATGTTCGAGTGGGCGCATGTGCGGGATATTCTGTATGCGTGGGGGCGACGCTCCATTGTGGCCTGGCCGATGATTGTTATGGGTATTGTGGCACGGACTGTCTTAAAAGGCAGGAATGGACTCGAAACCCTCTCCCCCAAGATTGGGGAAGATACAGAAAGGGTTGAATCCACAGGGCCGATCCCTCTCCCCAAGTTCCGATGGTTTCTGGCTGTTCAATGTGCCGGTTTCTGGGTGTTGTGTATTTTGTGGCATCCCAATTTGGGAATCGTGGCAGACTGGGACCTGTTCGCGGTGGAGGCAATTCCATCCACACTTCTTGCGCTGACATTCATTCCGGTCATTGTTTCCAAACGAGTGACCTATTATTGCCTGATTATTCTGTTGTCATTCTCCGCACTGGATACATGGACCCGGATTCACGATCGGGCGCGGCTGAGAACACGCGATCGGGGAAGTGTTGTGATCGATGTGGGAGGCTCCGAAGACCTGTTGATCGTTCTGGACGGGCATCAGAAAGGCAAAGTGATTCCTTCCGTTCCGGAGGGGAGACATTATTTAAAGATGATCGACCCGATTGAGCGGTGGTCTGTGAATTATGTGCTTGTTGTGTCCGGCGGGCGTGAGACAAGAGTGGTCGTTCAATCGGCGGACCTGTGGCAAAAGAAGAGAATGAATTAAAAATCAAAGAAGGGGGTGGAGGGGGATTGGCCTGGATTTCGGATTCTGGTGGGAGGACGGACTCTGTGTGATCGGCAATCGGCGATCCGCAATTGAATACCGTTGCAGGTTTGCGTTTTTGTAAGAGAAGGCTTAGCATAGCGATGTGTGACTCGCCGGGAGGTAGCTCGATATCGACGGGACGCCATGTCATCGGTTCTGGGCATTGATTTAGGTACGACGAATTCGGTGGCCGCCATGGTCATCGATGGCTGCCCTTTTGTGATTCCTAATTCATTCGGTAAACGTATTACTCCCTCGGTGGTTTCATTTGCTCGCGATGGGGAGGTTTTTGTCGGCGAACCGGCCCGTAACCGGGCCGTCATCGACAACGCGCGAACCATTTTCTCTATCAAGCGCCGGATGGGGATGTCGCACAAGGTGTGGATTGACGGCGCATCTTACCTTCCCCAGGAAATTTCCGCGATGATTCTGCGGAAGCTTCGACGCGATGCCGAATCGTACTTGAAACACCAAGTCACACAGGCAGTCATCACAGTCCCTGCCTATTTCAACCATGCACAACGGCAGGCCACGCGAGAAGCTGGAACCATCGCCGGACTGGATGTGATTCGTATTATCAACGAACCGACCGCCGCTGCCCTCGCGTATGGCCTTCATGAGGCAACGGAGTCCAAGACGATTTTGGTCTACGATCTGGGCGGAGGAACCTTCGACGTTTCCCTGTTGGAGATCGGTGACGGGCTTTTTGAGGTTCTGGCGACCAGCGGTAACAACCGTCTGGGGGGCGAGGATTTCGACCGTGCCTTGATGGAGGATGTTCGGGCGCGGTTTAAGACCCGAACGGGGGTGGATCTATTCAACGATCCGTTTGCCTGCGCCAAGATTCGCGAGGAAGTTGAGAAGGCCAAGATCAGCCTTTCCCAGCGTCGGCAGGTATCCATCAGCATCCCTTTCATCTCAGCCACCGACGATGGCCCGCTGCATCTGGAAGAGGAGTTCACACGGATTCAATTCGAGCAGATGATTGAACCTCTGGTCACCTCCACGATAAGCCCGATTCAACGGGTGTTGAGAGAGGCGAAAAAGGACACGGAGGAGATCGATCAGGTCCTATTGGTTGGTGGGTCCACACGAATTCCGCTTGTTCAGCGTGTACTCCAGGAAACTGTCGGAATCCGCCCGGATATGGCACCCAATCCCGATGAACTGGTGGCCATCGGCGCGGCGCTTCAGGGATCGATTCTGGAAGGGGAACTGAAAGGCTCCGTTCTTATGGATGTGACACCGTTCACGTTGGGAGTTGAAACGGAGGGAGGGGAATTCGCGCCGATCATTCCCCGAAACAAACCCATTCCCATAGGAAGGAGCCGGGTGTTCACGGCGCCCCCGAAAGAACAGGGAGCGGTTGAGATCCACGTGCTGCAAGGGGAATCCAATCGCGCGGACCAGAATACCTCGCTTGGGCGCTTTCACCTGGATCATATCGGGTGTTCGGGAAAGGAATCTCAAGTCCGAGTTACTTTCTTTGTCAATTCGGATGGGATTGTGCAGGTCAGCGCGGCCAATACCGGCACGGGCCGCCAGGAAGATCGGTTGATTTCGGGATTGCAGGCGCTCTCGCGCTCCCAGTTGGACGAGCTGACCCAGTCCGCCCAACAACGCGAATTGGATGCCCGGAGACGTGAGCGTGAAACGGACCGGCTGGTTCGGGAGGCACGGGAGATGATCCGCCGAGCCAGAAATCTGCTGGAAAGTCTAGTGAAAAGCGAACAGAGCGTTATGCTGGAGAGTATTGAATTGCTCAACGAAGCCCTGCTCACCGGCGATCGGGATTCTCTCAAGAACTGCATTTCCGATATGGGGTTCCTGTTGGAGCAGATGGAAGAAACGACGGAACCTGTGAGTTGACCGCGACGAGGGGCAAGATTCCCATTTCGGGAGTATGACAGTGACTGCTATCTTCGATCCGTATCTGATTTTACAGGTTCGGCGCAATGCAACCCGTGAGGAGATCAAACGCTCCTATCGCAGGCTGGTTGTTCGATATCATCCCGATGTGTGCAGCGAACCGGACGCCGCCGATCGATTCCGGCGTGTGGTTGCGGCCTACGAGATGATCGACGAAGAAAAGAAATCCACGGTTCGTCCGGCGCATACAGGCTGTTATTCCCAAGCTGCCGCCGGTCCGCGTCCCGCACCATCCGCTCAGCAGGCTCAGTCTGCTCGGAAGCGATTCAGTATGAACTTGGGGCGGAAACTGGATCATCTCAGTATTCAGGAATTGATTGCGCGGTTTGAGGGATCATACAACCGTTATGTGAGAATTGCGGCGGCGCACGCTCTCGGAAGACGTCGGTGCCTGGCGGCTGTCCTGGCCTTGTCGCGAGATGTAGCCTCTTGCACCGATAAAGAGGTACTCCTGGCCATTATCGGCGCGCTCGGTGAAAGCCGGATCCCACGGGCGGCATATACACTCGCGCCACTTTTGGGGCATCGGGACTTGGATGTTGCCTCGGCGGCGGAACAGGCGATAAATGCGCTGAAAACGGAGGTCACTGTTCCCATCCTGGAACGTCTGCTGCGTACGGAGCCTCTGATTATCCGTGCGCGGATGGTGCGTACATTGAGGCGGATTCTCAGTTTTGCAGCGGCATGATTCGCGGAGATTCTTCAGGCTCGTTTCTGAGT
>JAKPRU010001255.1 GCA_029557025.1 Candidatus Omnitrophota bacterium
CGAGCCTCGAAACCGGACATCGTGATTACCGGCTCCCCGCAGGATTATATGTCCGATCACGAATACACCAGCCTCCTGGTCCGAAATGCCTGTTTCAACGCACCGATCAAGAATTACGACACCCACGCAGAGAATCACGCGCCGATTTTGCAATCCATCCCGACACTGTATTACACCGATCCGCTTGAAGGCACCAATCTGTTCGGTGAACCGGTCATCCCCCATATCTATGTCGATATCACGGAGACTCTTGAAACCAAGCGCACGATGCTGGCCTGCCACGAAAGCCAACGGAGCTGGCTGCGGGCGCATCATGGGGTGGATGAGTATCTCCTGGCTATGCAACGCATGGCGAAAAAGCGCGGCGAGGAGGTGGGTGTGCCATTCGCCGAGGGGTTCCGCCAGCATCGCGGCCACGGTTTCCCGAAAAAAGACCTCCTCAAAGAGGTCCTCGGCAACCTGGTCCTCAGCCCCAAGTAAAGATTCTCATCTCCGCCACCCGGTTGCGATCATGGAGGCGAAAACTGTTCGCGATATCGCTTTCCGTTACTCGATGATATTCGGTAACGGTCATGCTGTGGAATCAGCAAGTCCCGACTGTTTCATAGAGAGCCAGAATGTTCTCCGTCGGCGTGTTCGGCTGAAGGTTATGACAAGGGGCCACAATATAGCCGCCGCCAGCGCCAAGAATACGGATGTTTTCCTTTACCTCATTACGAACATCCTCCGGCGTTCCGAAAGGTAACGTTTCCTGATTATCGACGGCACCGTGGAATACAAAATGATCCCCGAATTCTTTTTTGAGCTTCTCCCGTTCCATGCCGGGACATCGCCACTGGATGGGATTGAGGATGTCGATCCCGATCTCGACCATTCGTGGAAGAACCGGAAAACAGGCTCCGTCGTCATGATGGAAGGCTCTGATTCCATACACACGGGCCAAGTCTACCATCGCTTTCATACGGGGGAGCAGAAAACGATCCATCATGTGCAGGCTCATGCGGAGACCGCACTGGCTGCCGAGGTCTTCGGCTATATACGTGTAAAGAATCCCGCCATCCTTTCCCGCTGCTTCGAACATTCGGCGATTGTGTTCATAACAGAACTCAAAAATCTTCTGCAGCGCACGGTCGGCAAATTCGGGATGGAGCGCCAGATCCGCCAGCGCCGACTCGATTCCCCGCATGTTTGAGTAAAAATAGAACGCCTCGTAATGCCCGGCCATAACAGGCCATTCGGTCCATTCCGCCAGTTGTTCGGGTATCACAGAGTAGTCAAACCAATTCGGATCCGGCCAGGGATAATCCTCCAACTCGGCGGGATCGCTCATTCCGGCCAGGGGGTAATGCAATACTTCCTGGTAACTCCCCAAACCGTCCGCATAGGATTGCGTTTTGTAGCGGATTCCCCACACATCGCCATCTTCGGGTATCGGCGGTCCGATATATTTTGGCTGGACGGCATGAGCTTTGTCGATCTGTAATATGTGCCACAGATCGTCCTCCGCCGCACATCCAATCTCCTTCATCAGGCGTTCGATCACCTCCGGTGTTCCCCAGAAATCGCAGGGGATTCGGTCGG
>JAKPRU010001144.1 GCA_029557025.1 Candidatus Omnitrophota bacterium
AGGGGATGGTTGATGAGCAGCAGTTCCATTTGTTGCTCGCGGGCACGTTTGGCCTTGTCGCTTCGGGTGAGAATCACTTGCCCTTCGCCGACAGGCGTAGAGCAGGAGGGGACCAGTTTGGGACTTTTCTCGACCTCGACCAGGCACAGGCGGCAGCTGGCGACCATGCTGAGCGCGGGGTGATAGCAATAATGAGGAATGTAGATGCCGAGAATCTGGGCCGCTTGGAGGATGGTCGTTCCGGCCTCCACGGTGACGGATTGCCCATCGATGGTGGCGGTTACCGGTTTCCGGAACGATTCGGGCTGTTTCGGTTCTTCGGCATAGGCATCGCCCGCGAACGGCCGTGCTCTCGGATGGATTACAGTACCCCGATGTGGATCTTTCATTCTGCCAAGACCGATACCGGACTGCCGGGTTGGCCCATTCGACTGAAGTCGGGGGTTCCATGGGCAATCGCTGTTCTGAACTCTTCTGGGAATTTCTTTATCAATGCACGCACCGGCATGACCACCGCCGACCACAACAGGCAGATGGAGGTCAGCTCGGTTTCAAACAATTCCTGTATGGTTTCGAGGTCATCGGGATGTCCCCGGCCCTCGTGAATCGCGTTCAGGATTTCGACGAGCCACTTAGTTCCTTCCCGGCACGGGGTGCACTGGCCGCAGGATTCATGCGCATAGAACTTCGCGAGGCGCAACGCGAAGTCGACCATATCCACCGTATCATCCAGGACAACAATCGCCCCGGACCCCAGCATGGACCCCGCGGCGTCCACGGACTCGTAATCGAACGGAATATCCAGTTGATCGGCCGATAAAATCGGACTGGAGGAACCGCCTGGAATGACGGCCTTGATGGTATGTCCTTCCCGGACACCGCCGGCCAGATTAGCAATGATCTCCCGAAGCGTGATTTTGCCCAGTTCGATTTCAAACACGCCCGGTTTTTGGACATGCCCGCTGACGGGAACCAGTTTGGTTCCCTTGCTTTTCTCGGTTCCGAGGGAGGCATACCAGGCCGCGCCGTTCCGCATGATGGACGGCAGGCAAGCGAGAGTTTCGACATTATTCACGACGGTCGGCGCCCGATAGAGACCTTCCACCGCCGGGAACGGCGGCTTATTGCGCGGATTACCGCGTTTGCCCTCCAGGGAGGTCAGGAGACCTGATTCCTCTCCGCAGATGTATGCACCGGCGCCCCGGTAAACAATCACTTCGCAGGAATACTCTGTTCCCAGGATGTTTGTGCCCGCCAGATTGGCACGATAGGCCTCTTGAACGGCACGTTCCAGGATTTCGGCAATTTCCCAGAACTCGCCGCGAATATAAATGAAAGCCTGGTGGGCTGAGATTGCGTACGCGGCAATCAGGCAGCCCTCGATGACGGAATGCGGATTGTATTGCATCAGGACCCGGTCTTTGCAGGTTCCCGGTTCCCCTTCATCGGCGTTGCAGACGAGGTATTTCGGCTTTGGGGAGGTTTTCGGGACGAATGCCCATTTCAGACCGGTGGGGAACGCCGCGCCGCCACGGCCACGGAGGCCGGATTGTTTCACTTCATCAATTACCCGGTCCGGAGTGAACTGCCGGAGACATTTCGCGAGGCCGTCGTATCCGCCCATCCGACGATACGAGTCCAGGTCGCGGGGGCCGGTCAGGTCCAGGTCTTTCAGGAGAACGCGAGTTTCGGAGGCAGCCATTGAAGTCGCTCAGTCCAGGGAATCCAGGATTTCGTCTATTTTCCGTACGGTTAAGCCGCCGTACTCCTTGCCATTGATCTGCATACAGGGAGCCTCACAGCAATTTCCGAGGCATTCGACATGATCGAGTGTAAAACGGCCATCCGGGGTGGTTTGGCCGAATTCGATACCCAGCTTGTTTCGAAGATGGTTTTTGAGATCGGGAGCGCCGTTGATGTAACAGGAGATGTTATCGCAGATTTCGATGTGGTATTTGCCACGCGGGTGAAGCGGGAACATGGTGTAAAAGCTTGCGATGCCCTCAACGGTTGCGGGGGAAAGGCCGGTCAATGCGGCTACTTCGTCGAGGGCCGCCGGGGTCAGCCATCCGCAGGTTTTCCAGGCGAGGTATAAAAGAGGTATCGAAGAGGAATGGCGGTTCGGCAAGCGGTGCAGAATTGCACGGGCTTCCTCCACTGCCGCTTCTGCGATTGTGGGCATACTTTGAAACTCCTGTCTCAAAGGTCTTCCGGAGGATGCTAACAAACAGACGGAGTTGTTTCTAGGTGAAGGTAAAACGCTGTTTTTTGCCGGGTCGCCCGTGTCGAGATGATTTAACCAACTTTGGGGGAGAGATTTGAGAATCCGCGTGCTCCTTACATCATTCAGGGCCTATTCCACCTGTTCCCGGCTGAGGGGGCGGGCTGTTTTGGATGGGATACAATTTACCGGAGCGTCAAGACTGGGGCGGGTTGTGTTGGGTTGACGGAGGTTTTTACGGCGCCCGGCCACTGGTGTAGAGCCTGCCGATACCCTTCTGGAATACCCAAGTCGAAGCGAACCGCGTCCAGCTCGCAGACGAAATACCCCTCTTTCCTGCGTGCCATCTCCTGGGCCTCGGTCAGGCCGACTTCGGTTCCCTTTTGTCGGGATTGGACCATCTCGTTCAGGTAATCGAGAACCGTGGGCGAGAGCAGATGGAAACCAAGCCAGCACAAATAAGGGGCGTCGGGATTGCCGGGTGTCCGAAGATGAGAGCGGGCGTAATCAACACGGGGTTTTTCGATGATTTCCATTGCCTCGTAAAGTCGGGGGTGTCCGGGGACGGGTTTCCCAAGGACGGTTCCAAAGCGCCACAAATCTTCCTCGCGGGTCCGGCAGACTGCGCTGAGGCTTCCCGATACGGATTCGGCCATTGTCAGCAACTGGCGGATACACCGGACGTGAGTTGTTGAGGCGAACGCATGATCTCCCAGGAGGACCATCAACGGTTTTCTGCCCAGGGTTTCCACGGCACACGATACGGCGTGGCCCAGCCCCAGTTGCTCGGATTGGTCCACAAAAAAGACCCGTTTGGCGATCTGCCTGATTTTTTCCGCCTCTTCCGGGAATTTTTGTGCGCCGGGATCATCGGAAAAATCTCCATGAAAGTAGGACTCAAAAAGATTTCTCTGCTGGCGATTTACAACAAAACAAACTTGTTGCAGACCGGATTCCAGCGCCTCCTCCGCCAGGATTTGGATCAGAGGGCGGGGACGACCATCGGGATCGACCAGCGGAAGAAGCTCCTTTTTGATTGCACGCGTCAGGGGATACATCCGGGTCCCGTGCCCCGCAACAGGAATAACCGCCGCCAGATTTTCCATAGGTTTCATTTTTCTTGAAAGGTGTGAGATCGAATTGCTCTTCTTTTATGAGACTAAAGGGTATCTTATGAAAGTATAAGGATTTATGGTATTTTCTCCAACGGGAAAGGGGATTTTCAGATCAGAAGAGGTTGCTGGGAGGCTGACAGAGCGGAATTTGGTATATTTTGGTTTGTGTAAGGGTGATTTTCGGTTGAAATTCTCCTTGACACGGACGGAGCATAGCGGCTATATTTGTCGAGTGTCTCTCGTGCCGGGCGAGTAGCTCAGCTGGTGAGAGCGCCTGCCTTACAAGCAGGAGGTCGCAGGTTCGATCCCTGTCTTGCCCATAGTCGGGCCTCGAATCAGGCGAGAGAGAGCAGTTTCCGGGTGAAACCGGGGGGTTTGGGCTATTGGAATCCTCCGAATTCGCCTAGAATGATGTCCGGTGTTTCTGGCACTACAATTATGGATGGGGCTGTAGTTCAGTTTGGTTAGAA
>JAKPRU010001154.1 GCA_029557025.1 Candidatus Omnitrophota bacterium
CTACCAGCACCAGGTGCTGAACATGCGGCGGGATCTCTGCCAGACCTTGGCCCAGGGGTCCCAGCACGGTGATCCTGTCTCCCTGTTTTGAAGCGCCCAATCGCCTTGTTCCCGGACCCACCATTTCAAACAGAATGGAAAAGCCATCCTCGATCCATCGGTTGATGCTGAAAGGACGGTTCAAGAGGGGAGACAACGGAACTGTCTGAAATAAATCGATCTCGTCCGCCGGATGGCACGTGACCTGAAAAAATTGCCCGGCCAGGGCGCGTTTGGCCTGTTCGGGAGCATGGAAACTGAGACGGGTAAACCGTCCGTCGGTCTCCACGCGGTTTACGCGGACGGGTTCAATCCGCGCCGGACTCTGGGGAGGCGGTTCGTTCGGCAATTGTGCCCTCACGCAGTTGAGTAACCAGTCTCCAACCGGAGACCGCGAACAGTGTAACCGGTACGAGGAATAATGCCACCCAACACGATCCCTGTCGTGCCATGTCGATCAGCAGGAGATTCGGGGAATGACTCAGCAGCCATTCGAAATGCAACACCGGTACGCTTCGGGAGGGCTGGTATACGGACATCTGTTTGGCGATGGGATTCAAATCCAATCCGGCTTCACGAATAACCAGCACGGCATCCGTAAGAAGTCCCAGGATTGGCATTCCAACTGATACGGCCAATAGAAGCCATATCCAGGTCCCTGTTCGCTTTCGCTCGAACCAGTAAACCGAGGCGGCAACGGCCAGCCAGGGGGTGATTTGGAAAATGTGCCTTGGCCCCCAATCCGAGCCTCCCGCCCAATTCTGCCATTTGCTCATCACGGCCAGATACCCGCCGATCACCAGAAACGCGGTCACTGCGAACCGGCTGTCTCTCCTCCACACGGCACGAACTCCCGGAATCGCCAACAGGAGTATCGGCGAGAAAACAAACAAGCTGCGCCCCGGAGTGAAAAGAAAACCGTGCAGGCCGATCAGCAACGGTGTGGCGAATTGAACCCCTTCCGCCTGATCTTCGTATCCGGTACTCACAACAGAGCCGAAACGATACACGTTGTATCCCGCGAGACAGGCCAGCGCCGCAAGAACCGGGACGCCTGCAAGAAACCAGCGTTTCACGAGGTCCCGAACTGTTCGCGTGTTCCGTCCGCTTTCCCAGGCGAACGCCGCGCCTGCCACAAGCGTATCCAGGCGAGTCAGAATGCCCCACGCGAAGATCAAGCCGGACAAGAGCAAACGTCGCACCGAAAGCGCGGGGTTCTGATCGGCTTTTTGAAGAACGGCGAGCGAACCCAGGACACACAAGCCCGCAAGCGGTTCGGTGAAAAACGTGCGGCCATGTGTCCAGGCCACGGTGGCCATGCCGAACACAAGCCCGGCAAGGAGACTCTCCCGTAAGTTCAATCCCAGCCTTGCCAGAAGACGCCTCAAAACCAGGACCATGCCGATCGTAATCAGTATGTTGACAAACACGGCGCAGAGGCGAAATGCGCGGAGGTTGACCACCTCGAAGGAGTTTGATGAACCCAACGCAAGCCACGGGAGATACAGAACCATCGATCCCGCCAGGGGCAGGCCGAGACCGTATTGAGGGTACTCCCGTCCATCACGGCCGGTTTTTGTGGCGAATCCCATCGGCAAGGGCGGAACCGCGCCGCGATTCCCCTGCATCAGAGAAACAGCCGTCCGCAGCAGGATTTCCTCATCCGGTGAGGTCAGCGGGTAGGCAGGCAGAAACAGCAAGTAGAGTGAAAGAAGACACAGCGCAAGCCGAATCTCGCCGCGCGATACATCGGCCTGGTGCAGGGATTTCATGGAATCATTCTCTGCGGGCACGGGCACTTCCTGGCGTTTTATTGGATTTGTATAGTAATCCTTTTCATGCCGAATGCGCAGGTTCATCGGCGGAGACATTTTTTGCGGAAAAATCTTATGTGGGATCGAATTGTTTCCATTCTGCGCAAGAATGATCGTTTTCTCATCACCAGTCACATTCGTCCGGATGGTGATGCAGTCGGGTCCTGTCTGGCGCTTCGTCGGATATTGACTGAAATGGGCAAGGCAGCACGCTGGGTGACACACCACGTACCGCCCCAGGAGTTTTCCTTTTTATTTCAACCGGGGGAATTGGAGATTTTCGACAAGTTTACGGCCTTGGATGGAATTGACTGTATCTGTGCGCTTGATGTTTCGGACTGGCGACGGATCGGCGACCTTGCGGAACCTCTTCAGGCGCTGACTGCGGATAAGATCTGCCTGGATCACCATCCGTGCGACGGAGTCCTGGTGGAGGCCGAGGTTCGGGATGAGCAGGCAAGCGCCACGGCCGTTCTGGTTTATCGCCTGTTGCGGCATCTCGATCATCCGCTTTCCCTTCCGGTTGCGGAGGCGATTTACACCGGTGTGATGACGGATACTATGTCATTTCGCCTGGCGAATACGAACGCGGAAGCGCATGAGGTAGCCTCTGCGTGCCTGCAAGCGGGAGTCAGTGCGCCGAGAATCTACGAACAGATTTATGGGACATCTTCGATGGCGCGGCTGAAACTGGCCTCCCAGGTGCTTTCGACCTTGTCATTGGCCGCGGACGGACGGGTAGCGTATGTTTATGCGACCCGTGAGATGTATGACACGGCAGGAGCGGTTCGGGGGGATGACGAGGATTTTGTGGAGTATCCCCGTTCTCTGGCCGGAGTGGAAATTGCGATCTTTCTGCGCGAGACAGATGTCGGAACGGTACGAGTGAGTTGGCGGGCGAGAAACGATATGGATGTTTCACTTTCGGCTCGTCATTTCGGAGGGGGTGGGCATGTTCGCGCGGCGGGAGCAGAACTGAACATGCCGTTGGATGCTGCCCTGAAGGAGGTCATCGCGGAAGCTGTTGAGCGTGTTACTCACGCAGATCGTTCCTCTGTTGCGGGGTCCGGAACTGATAGGCCGTGATCCGGGCAACAACGGTTTCCAGCTGCCCATTTCCACGCGGGTGGAGCAGGTCGATGGCGAATAGGATGTCCTGGAAAACCGAAAAAGGTTTGACGAGTTGTTTCATGTGCGATAATGTTCTACGTTCGTGCCGATTCATTGTCGGCAGGATCGTCATGCCCATGCCGGAGCAGGTCCCGCATGGTTTGCTGGAGAAGTAATGCCAAAGGATATCGCTGAAAGTCAACCGCGCTACGTTATCGACCAAGAGCCGTCTCGTCAAAAGAAGGTAAAGATCCTCCCGGATGAGCAGCGGAAAGCCCTGGAAAAGGTCATGCAGGCTGGCGGGCATGTTCTGGATCGTGATGAACGGGATGTGCTGCTCCAACTTCTCGACCGTCTGAATATCGAAACCGACCGGCTCAAGGCTCTGCGCAAGGTTGCCGGTGAGGACCGTCCTCTGGACCAGGTTCTGCGGGAGTTGCGCAAGAAAGAGGGGCTGGATGCGGACGGTCGTCTCCAGGACGAGGAACCGCAAATCCGCAAGACCTCGCACGTGGTCGGGTATCGTCCCGAAGAAGTCGTGCGAAGGTATCTGGAATCGTGGAACCAGCAGACTTTCGGTGCGGAATATGATTGTTTCAGCAAGTCTTTCTTGAATATGTCCCGTGAGGACTATATCAATCGCAGGCAGGTTGTTTATCGCCAGACGCTGGCGAAGGGTGGCATGAAACAGAGGATGGGAGATATTCTTTCCGTGGATGTGAGCGGTCCCGAGGCCGAGGTACGGTGTACAAAAATTATCCAAATGGGAGACGGCAAGGAGACCGTGGAAAAAGATTTGTACCGTCTTCGCATCGAGAACAATCGCTGGGTGATTTATCAGGTTGAACCCCTCTGATTGCCCTTTAATCTGTTTCCTGAGTTTTCATGGTATGATAGTATGAATAGGATAGAATAAACGAATGGAAGGTGGGTCATTTTTCCGGTCAAAACGCCGCTGTGAAAGGATGGCAACCGATGAGACCCAGAGGATTCACCCTGATTGAGCTTCTGATTGTTGTTGCCATCATCGGCATTCTCGCCGCCATCGCTGTACCCAATTTCATCAATGCCCGTTTGAAAGCCACGATTGCCAGGGTTTATTCCGAGGAGAAGGCAATCAATGACGCCTATACAATGTACAACCTCGATAACAGCAGCTGGCCTCCGCATCTCGATGGAGACCCGGCGCAGCATCGGTTTGTGACCACGCCGGTTGCTTACTTGTCAACCTCATTAAAAGATCCGTTTCAGCAAGAGGGAATCACCGCCTCGGAAACGATCGGTTGGTATCAGGGGCAGTATCATGAGGAACCGGGCTACCAGATGCGGGCGGAGTTTTATGGAACCGGTGACCCGGCTGCCAAGGCCTATGCGGACACGAACAAAAATGCCGCTTTCTTCTGCCGTTCGGTCGGGCCGGATATGGATCGGGTTTCAGAACGGTCGATTCCTTATGACATTACCAACGGACTCAGCAGCCAGGGAACCATTTGCACTCCCATGCCCGGTTCATGGACAAACAAATATCCATACGAGCGGTGAGAATTAAGAATTAAAAATTAAGAGATGAAGAAAGAGAAGGACCCCGACCTTCGGGGGAGGGATTCTCTCCTGTGCATCCATAAGGGCAATCGTGATAATCCCTAACGAGATCAAGAGGGGTATGGTATTCTTAATTTTTCACCTGAATCATGAAGGAGTGTAATTTTCATGTTCAAGAATCTCTCTCGCAGCTTGCCCGTTGTTCTTATCCTGGTCTGCTCTGTGGCGATTCTTGCCGCGCCGGTGGATTTGAAATTGAAGTTCCGGAAAGGCGAGACCTTCGAGCAGAGTATTCAAATAAAAAATAAAGGGACAATGGGGCCGGAGGGAACCCAGATGCCGATTGACACGCTGATGAAAATGCGTCTTGCCTTCGATGTATTGGAGGTTAATGGAGACCAGTCCGCTCAACTGAAATCCTCCATGAAAGAACTCAAGATCAGCGGAATGCCGATGGTTCAGGGGGAATTGGACTATGCGGAGATACTCGGACTGAAAGACCAATCGATGCAGCTCACAATCGACAGCCGGGGGAATGTGATCGCAACAGAAGGAGCCGAATCTCTCGGCGGCCCGGGAGCCATGCCGGGAAGCCCGATGTCCAACTCCGCCCAGTTTGAGTATTTTCCTACCCTGCCGGATCATCCCGTTGAAGTTGACGAAACCTGGGTGAATGAAAAGAAAGTCCAACTTCCCGGCGCCTCGGTGGAGGGGGTCAATCGGGAGGAGTATGTCCTTCGGGGGATCAAGGAATGGAACGGTATTCAGGTTGCTGTGATCGGAATGAAATCCAAGGCCGAAGTGAAAGATGCCACCATGTCGCTGGAAAGTCCCGGCTCTATGGGGGCAGAGGTGCAGATGACCTACTGCATCAATTCAATGAACACCGAGAAAGAAGGGGAAATGCTTATGGACATTGAGAAAGGGCGTCTTCTCGGAGCGGACCTTGTAATCAAGACCCGGGGCGATATTTCGATCTCCACCGGAGTTCAAGGCGAGAACTTCCCCAGTACCATTAAGACGGTTTCCAACATGGATACCGATGTTGTGTATCGTTATGGTGAGGAGGAAACGCCGGATCTGAGCAGCCTGTACACCAAGAGGGAGGAACCCACAGAGCAGAATCAATCCACAACGAAATAATTTTTTCGCGGAACGGAACCATGTCGAACACAGTGCAACCTCGATTACTCAAAGGATTTCAGGATTATCTGCCCGGTCAGATGATTGCCCGTCAGCGGATCATTCAAACGGTGCGGGAATGCTACGAACGGTTCGGGTTTCTGCCGTTGGATACCCCGGCGCAGGAATACGCTTTGACACTGCTGGGACCGGGCGGCGAGGAATCCAATAAGCAAATTTTTCGATTCTCGAATCCGGAGAATGAGGATATCGGCCTGCGGTACGATCTCACTGTGCCGCTGGCACGTGTAGTCGCTATGTATCCCGATCTGCCGAAGCCGTTCCGTCGGTACCAGGTCGGTAAGCTCTGGCGAGCGGAGAAACCGGATCCCGGAAGGTATCGGGAGTTTATTCAGTTCGACCTGGATGCGGTCGGCTGCCCGGATGTGCTTACGGATGCGGAGATCATCCTTGCTATGCACGATACTCTTCGGGCGCTGGGGATTGAGCGATTTGTAATTCACATCAACAACCGGAAAGTCCTCAACGCGGCGGTCACACACGCAGGGGTCTCCGCCGAAAAAGTGAATGCCGTCATTCGTGTGATCGACAAGTTGGAGAAGATCGGAATACAGGACGTCAGGAAAGAACTTGCAGACGGGCGCGTGGATGCCTCCGGTGATCGGATTCGCGGTCTGGGTCTTGAACCCTCACAAATCAATCGACTCTGCGAGTTTCTGGAGATCCCAGGCGGGACGAGAACCGATGTGTTGAAAAATGTCTCGCGTGTTCTGAGCGATTGCCGGGCAGCCCAGGAGGGGATCGAGGAATTGAATCAAATCGCGGGGTATCTGGACGCGGTCGCCATTTCCGAAGACCTTGCGATTATCGACCCAACCCTGGCGCGTGGTCTGGACTATTATACCGGCCCGATCTTTGAGACAACCTTGCCGGATGCGCCCCGGTTCGGTTCGGTGTTCAGCGGCGGACGATATGACAATCTGATTCGACGGTTTTCCGATGAGGAGATTCCCGCTACGGGAGCCTCGGTGGGAATTGACCGTCTCCTGGCCGCGCTGGATAGTTTGGGATTGGTGCCGGATATCCGGTGCACGGCGCGTGTTCTGGTGACGGTGATGGATCAGCAGCACAAGGCAGAATACCTTCGTATGGCCCAGGAACTCCGACGTGCGGGTATTGCGACAGAGTTGTATACCGGCACAGCAAAAGGCCTGGGCAAACAACTGAAGTATGCCAATGCGCTGGGGATGGATGTTGCGGTCATTGCAGGTGATGACGAGTTTGCGCAGGGAACCGTCTCTATTAAAGACCTTGGGGCCGGAATGGCAAAACGGAAACAGGCCGATACCCGCGAAGAATGGATGGAAAAGGGGACAGCCGGTCAGCAGACGGTGAAACGGGAGCAGCTGGTTGAAACTGTGCGGGCGTTTCTGGGGTAGAGATATTCTGCCATCTATTCCGGAAAGGTGGGTCAATGATTTCAACCCCCCTTGTATTCCCCCCGATCTTCGGGGGAAGCATCCCTCACCCGAAGGTCCGGCAAGGTCACAGCTAAAATCCCTCCCCCGAAGATCGAGGGAGGGTAGGTGGGGGTTGATTCCATTGGACTTATCAACCGAATTTCCCCGGCTTTTCCATCAAACCTATGGCCGCGCTTGGGACTTCGCTGTCCGAGCGCCGGGACGGGTTAACCTAATTGGGGAGCATACGGACTACAACGGGTTTCCTGTTCTTCCCATGTCCCTCGAGCAGGCCATCTACGCAGCGGTCGGCATTCGCGCGGATAAGGTGGTCCAAGTCCGCAATGTCGATTCGCGATATCCCGAGTTCACGTTTGTACTGGAAGATCAAATCCTGCCCGGCAATGCGGGGGATTGGGGGAATTATGTCAAGGCCGGGATTCAGGGTGTTATTGACTGGGAAAAGAATCCCAAGCCGTTGGCGGAACTCCATGGATTCGATTGCCTGATCTCCGGCACGATTCCGCCCGGAAGCGGGCTGAGCTCCTCCTCCGCGCTGGTTGTGGCCTCTGCGCTGGCATTCCTGGAGGCTAATAAGATTGTGTATGAGCGTGCATCTCTCGCGGAGAGGCTGGCTTTTGCAGAGCATTACGTGGGAACGCAGGGTGGCGGTATGGACCAAGCGATCTGTCTTCTTGGCGAGGCTGGCCATGCGCTGAAAATTGATTTTTTCCCGTTGCGCGCTTCGCCCGTGCCGTTGCCCGAAGGCTGGTCGATTGTGATCTGCAACAGCCTTATCCGCGCCGAGAAAACCAGGGCGGCCATGCGCCTCTACAACCGCAGACCGATTGAGTGTCGTATCGCTGCGGCAATGCTTGAAAAACAGTGTTTCGGCTCCCATGGGAATTGTGCACGTTTGTCTCAACTGATCGGTCCTGAATGCAGTCCGAAGAACTTGCTGGAACAGGCCATGGCTTTTTTTCACGAGGATGGTTACTCCTGGGCGGAGATTGCGGCATTTCTCAAGGAAGATCCTGATGAAGTTCGAAGCCGCTTGGGCAGGATGCGTGATGGTTCCGTGTTCGGGGAGACAGAAGACGGGTTCCAGCTGCGGAAGCGGGTGAGGCATGTCCTTACGGAAGCCATGCGGGTGGAGCAGTCTTTTGAGGCGCTGTTATCCGGCGATGTTTTGAGGTTTGCCGAGTTGATGAACGATTCCCATCGTTCCTGCCGGGATGATTATGAAATCAGCTGTCCCGAACTGGATGTCCTGGTCCAGGTAGCCCGTATGTCGGGTGCGGAGGGCGCTCGACTTACCGGAGCCGGATTCGGCGGATGTACGGTGAACCTGGTTCAGGATGAGAAGGTGGGTGATTTCCGTGCGGAAATCTGGGAAGAGTATGTTCAACGATACCTGATATGGAAAAGGCCGGAACTTGGGGAGAGTGTCGATTCCGGTGACATGCTCTCCATTTCCAAGCCGGCTCGGGGTGCGGAGATCATCAGACAGGGATGAATCAGGCGGTGTAAGGTTCCGCAGGGCCGGAGCGAACCGACCCGTGGCGGGGGCTGGCGAAAGGATTAAACTCTTTCGCGCGACGCGCCTCCAATTTCCCCTGTATCCTTCCGATGAGCATCTTCCTTGAAGGACGCTTTTCGGCCCACTGAAGCGCCTTCTGAAATTCATGGGGATCGTCCAGGAACTTATACCGATCCTTGATCCCAAGGTCCGCATAGCATTGTTTCAGACAGGCTTTCTCTGCGCGGGATATCCCCAGTTCCTCAAGCAGCCGATTGTATTTGTCGGACTCCCGGCCGATCCGATCGAGGTACCGGACCAGATGAATCAGGCCGTTCAAAAGAAAGACAATCACAATTGCCCCCCCCAGGAAGTAGATCAATTCCATGGGAACAGTCCACTCTTGAGTCGGCTGAAATACATTGAGTGAACTCTGCATCATCATGTCCCTCTCGTTGAAACGGTCTTTTGGGGCGGACCGGCAGGCCGGACCACCTTGTCAAGTTTCTCCTTCGGCCATAGATTGCCTCGAATCCTGCGATCACGGGTGTATATCGAGTCGGTCCGTGTTGTTGATCCAATCAGGTGCATTCATTTTTAATATATCGCAATTTTCGTGCTTGTCAAGGCGGAGGTTTACATAATATCACCGTTGAACCAAATTTAACGAAGACCGTGAGACGCATTCTGCAACGGATGGCCTATATATATGGTCCTTATTATTCCACAAATGGAAGGAGCGAACAGCCGATGTTTCCCCGGAGAAGGTTTCTGAAACAGGCAGGCCTTACCGCCGGGTGTGCCTTAACACTGCAGAATTCCTCCATGGCCCGCGTGGAACAGCCTGCAAGAATGATCGAACCGTTCCTGGAAGAATACGGATTCGGGGATTACACCGCTCCCGTGGCGGGAGGCATGGAGCGATTCGGCCTCGATAACTACCGTCTGTTGCTCGATGACATGCTCAACGCGCGGATGAATTCGCTTCTGGTCTGCATCAAGTGGCTCACCACCGGCTATTACTCCAAACTCTCCTTTCAAGACCAGTCCCCGGTAATCCGGTGATTGAGTCCCAAAATGGACTGATTCGCCAGGTGATCCGAGAGGCGCATCAGCGGGGGATCAAGATTCGATTTAATTTGTGCCTCACGTATTTCGATGCGGAAGTCTTCGGCGGAACGCCCTACCAGACCTTTGATAACAGCAGCGGTGTCCCTTTCCCACGCCCAATCGGAGTCTATGACACGGATGCTCCCGGCCTGATCGAACGGGCCTGCCAGGTCTGCGAAGAGGTACTGGAGGAATTCCCCGGAGTGGATGGATATATCATCGAACTGGAGGGTACAGGTGTGGAAGTGCCTTATCGAATCGACTTATACAACCAATGGGCGAAAGAGCACGGAAAGCGTCCCTTCCAGGAAGTCGGTCATCCCCTGAATCCACGCGGGATGGATGCTCCCGAATGGCGGGAATATACGACGTTTTCTCGGTTCAAAGTCTTGCGGGTGATTGAGGAAACTATACGTAAAAAGAGCTTTAACGGCGACCTCTTGAAATGGTGTAATAGCCCACATACGAGGCATGGGCCAGGCTCCAGTCCAGTGCCGGACCCGGGCTGCGGACCGTGTACTTATAGGCATTTCCGTAAACATACAACGTATGCCCGGATCGGCTGTCGTCATCGTAGACATAACCTCCGTCCCAGATCTTGTCCAAACTCGGCTTGATATTCTGAGGATTTGCGGTTTGAAACGGATCGATGGGGATGGACGTGACATAGGCGACCGGAGTAGTCAACACATGATACCGATAGGTATGTTTTTCCCACCACTTGGTACCTGTCCAAAACGCGCTGCCGGGATAGACATTGTTATCCAGCCGGTACATTTCCAGGGCGCTTGACAGCGATTTCAGGTCGCCATACACGCGGCTCAGTTTAGCCTTGGTTTGTGCGTTGATGAAATTGGGAACGGCGATGGCCGCCAGGATTCCGATAATCGCCACCACGATGAGCAACTCGATCAGGATGAACCCGAATCGCTTTTCCATCACGCAAGTTTCCTGTTCGGAGCGTTGTGAATTCAGACCGCCTTATTCTATCACCCGGCGCGGGAGCTTGTATTGATTCGTGGCCGGGCGCGCAAGTGGTCGATGGTTTTGCAGAAGAATGCCGGAAACGGCGCATTCCGCTGAGTGCCAGGCGGGGACGCCTGGCCTAGTGGAAGAAGTGGTGACGATTGGGTTTGTCCATCCGGAATACCTGGTCCTCTTGTGTATCCGCTGTGCAACATATATCAGTCTGATCCGTGCGATTAGGTGTCGGCCAAGTAGTATTGGGGGAACAGAGGGGACTCCACGTTATGGCTAGAATCCTTTCCCAACTGGACGCAGAGGGGTGCAGGTATCCTTGTGCGCTGTAAGAAAGTCTTTTCTGGGAAGCTGTGAGGAATGCGGGGATTGGTTGGCGGGGAGGCTTGATATGCCGGGGAACTGACCGAAAGAGATGAAATCCGTTGACATGCCGGATTATGGCAGGTATCTTAATGTTTGATCAGAATCGGGTCATTTTCGGGCGTGAGAATCAGCCGGGTGGTTTCGGGAAAGACAACCCGGATGTTTTTTTGACCCGGACCGGGCACGGATTGTTTTGCAGGCAGCCGGAGTTCCGGAAAATAGCCCCGTGAATCTGACAAGCTGCCCAGGCAGGCGTGATTATTGTATGAGGCCCATACAGGCGCAGGAGACCGAATATGTTTCAACAAGGTATTCAGCGGCGGATTAAATACCAGGCAGAGCTGGACGGCAATTTTGCGAAGGAGATTGCATCGACGCCGGGTTGCGATAATCTCTTCAGTTGCATCCAATGCGGGAAATGCAGTGGAACGTGTCCCCTGAGCATTTACATGGATTATACGCCCCGCCGTGTGATTGCCATGACACGCGCCGGATTTAAGGAGGAAGTTCTTCAAAGTCAGACGATCTGGCTATGTGCGTCCTGCTACTCCTGCACGGCGGAGTGTCCCAAGGAAATCAAGATCACCGATGTGATGTATGCGCTGAAACAGCGTGCCATCCGGGACAAGGTATACCCCAAGCGGTTTCCGACTCCGATCTTGGCGCGGGAGTTTTTCAGTTCTATCTGGAAATACGGTCGAAATACGGAGAGTTGGCTGATCGTGCGGATGTATCTGAAGAGCAATCCGTTCAAGATGATCGCACAGAGCCTGTTGGGGTTCAACCTGTGGCGAACAGGTCGAATGGGTCTCAAACCCGAATCCATCAAAGATCGCACCGGTCTTCAACGTCTCCTTGAGGCCGTGGAACAAGCAGAACCAAAAGAAAGCCGTACACCGGCGGGTAAGAGGGAGTGAGTCCCATGGTATACCTTTACTATCCCGGATGTTCATTAAAAGGAACCGGCAGAGCGTACGAAGAGTCTCTCCTGGCAGTTTTTAAGGCTTTGGACGAGCCGCTCCAGGAGCTGGACGACTGGAATTGCTGCGGCGCGACCGCCTATATGGCGGTCGATGAAATGAAGGCCTTCGCTCTGGCTGCGCGGAATCTGGCGTTGGCCGAAGCCCAAATGTCCGATGGCAACGTGACGATGGTCGTACCCTGCAACGCCTGCTACCTGGTTCTAATGAAAACGCAGCAGTACATGCAGGAGTATGCCGAAGTCGGCAAGAAACTCCGCGGCGTTCTGGAGAAAGCCGGGCTGCACTACGAAGGGAAAGTGGTTATTCGGCATCCCCTGGACGTGTTGGTGAACGATATCGGCCTGGAACACATCTCGAAACATATAAAGCGTTCGCTGGGCGATCTTCCGGTTGCCGCCTATTACGGATGCCAGATGGTGAGACCGTATTGCACATTCGATGACCAGCATAATCCCATGTCCATGGACAAGCTGGTCAAGGCGCTTGGGGCCGTGCCGGTGGATTGGCCGCTGAAAACACGGTGTTGCGGTGGGGCATTGACCGGAACCATTGAAGAAGTGGGAGTTCGATTGAATTACATTCTTCTCAGGGAAGCGCAGAAGCGTGGCGCCCAAGTCATGGCAACGGCCTGCCCGCTCTGCCAATTCAATTTGGAATGTTATCAGGGTTCCATGAACCGTCAGTACGAGGAGAAAATTCACGTGACACCCGTCTATTTCAGCCAGTTGATGGGTATCGCGTTCGGATTGAGCCGGCATACATTGGGGTTGCATCGTTCCCTTGTGGCGATGCCCCAGCAACTCGCCATATAAAGGAGGTTCCATTTCCGTGACTGCAATCCAAGGTAACGGATCCATTCGAATCGGGGTATTCATCTGCCATTGCGGAATCAACATTGCGGCGAAAGTGAACATCTCCGAAGTGGTGGAATTTGCCAAGACACTACCGCATGTGGCCTGCGCAACAGATTATCAATTCCTCTGCTCCGATCCGGGCCAGGAATTGATTAAGACGCACATACGGGAAAACAACCTGAACCGGATCGTCGTCGCTTCCTGTTCTCCGCTGATGCACGAAGTCACATTTCGTCGTGCGGCCGGCGAAGCCGGGCTGAATCCTTTTTATGTTCAGATGGCGAACATCCGGGAGCAGGTGAGTTGGGTTACAAAGGACATGAAGTCGAGTACGACGAAGGCGAAGGCGCTGGTCGCGGCGGCTGTCAGGCGGGTGGCCAGGCATGATGCGCTCGAAGTGCGCCAGGTTCCCGTGAAGGCGGATGTTCTGGTAGTCGGTGGCGGTATCGCGGGTATTCAGGCTGCGCTTACCATCGCCAACTCCGATAAGAAAGTCTACCTGGTGGAACGGGAGCCGACCATCGGCGGGCACATGGCCCAGTTTGACAAGACCTTTCCCACGCTGGACTGCGCCGCCTGTATTCTCACTCCCAAAATGTCCAGTGTTGCCGTTCACCCCAATATCACTCTTCTCACCTTTTCTGAAGTCGTCAGCGTGGAAGGCTACACGGGGAATTTCCGGGTCCGAATCAAGCGGAAGCCCCGCTATGTGATTGAAGATAAATGTGTCGGCTGCAATGCGTGCGTAGATGCCTGTATCTATAAACAGCCCCGGTTTCCGGATGAGTTCAACGTGGGTCTCAGCAAACGAAAGCCGGTTTACATGCCGTTCCCGCAGGCCACTCCCTCTGTGGTTCTGATTGATCCGGAGTCGTGCATTCAGCTCAAAAAGGGAACTTGCAAGATGCCCTGTGTGGATGCGTGCGACCGGAATGCCATCGACTTCAATCAGAAAGAAGAGTTCCTGGATGTCGACGTGGGGGCGATCATTCTGGCCACGGGATATCAGCCGTTCAATCCTTCACGGATTCCGGAATATGGTTACGGAAAGTACCCGAACGTCTATACCGGACTGGAAGTGGAACGGCTGGTGAATGCGGCAGGGCCGACCCAGGGCCAGATTGTGCTGAAAGACGGCACAAAACCGAAATCGGTGGGGATCATCCATTGTGTCGGTTCGCGCGATCAGAAAACGAATCCTTACTGTTCCCGTGTGTGCTGCATGTACTCGCTTAAGTTGGCCCACCTGATTAAGGAGCGGACCGAAGCGGAAGTGTTCAATTTTTATATCGACATGCGCGCTGCCGGAAAAGGCTACGAAGAGTTTTATGACAAGGTAATGAGCGAGCAGGTGCAGGTTGTACGGGGACGGGTTGCCGAGGTGACGGATTGGGCGATGACACCCGAAGAGGAAGGGAAGCTGGTTTTGCGAGTGGAGGATACCCTGGTGGGTGTTGCCCGCCGGATTCCCGTGGATATGGTCGTTCTTTCCGTGGGTCTGGAACCGCAGCCGGATGTGGAACAGGTCCAACGGTTGTTCAATATCAGTTGCAGCAAAGGCGGGTGGCTTCTGGAACGCCACCCGAAGTTGGCGCCGGTGTCAACGTTTACGGATGGGATATTCATCGCCGGGGCCTGCCAGGGACCGAAGGACATTCCCGATTGTGTGGCGCAAGCCGGAGCCGCTGCCGGGGAAGCCATGGCCCTGATTGACAAAGGCCATGTGGACCTGGAGCCGAATGCCGCGCATGTTCGCGAAAACTGTTCCGGCTGCCAGACCTGTATATCGGCCTGTCCGTTCCATGCGATTTCCCTGGACAAGGAGACCGGGCTTTCCGTGGTCAATGAAGCGCTGTGCAAGGGCTGTGGGACCTGCGTCGCTTCCTGTCCTTCGGGAGTCGCTCAACAGCAAATGTTTACCGACGAACAGATTTACGAAGAGATTGAGGGAATAATGAATTATGTCTGAGGTCTCCAAATCATCAAGCGGTAATGGATTCGAACCGAGAATTGTCGGCTTTTTCTGCAACTGGTGTACATATACCGCTGCGGACCTGGCCGGCACCTCTCGCCTGACTTACGCACCGAATGTCCGGGTGTTGCGCGTCATGTGCTCTGGAAGGCTTGATCCCCAGTTTATTTTGGATGCGTTTCGAAAGGGGGCCGATGGGGTTCTCATCGGAGGTTGCCATCCCGGAGACTGCCATTACCAGGCGGGCAACTACAAAGCATTACGTCGGTACACGTTGCTGAAACGCCTGCTCAAGACAATGGGAATTGAGGAAGAGCGTGTTCGGCTGGAGTGGATCTCAGCATCCGAGGGCGACAAGGTTCAGCGAGTCATTAACGAGATGACAGAGGATATTCGACGGCTCGGCCCGTTGCGCCTTCCCCCCATCCCTCACGCGGGTCGGATGCCGGGCGAGGCCGTGGAAAGGGTTTCTTCAATCGGACAGGAGACAGGATTATGAGCAAACCCAAAATCGGATTTTACTGGTGCGCTTCCTGCGGCGGTTGTGATGAGGCCGTGGTGGACTTGGCGGAAAACATACTTTCGGTTGTAGAAGCCGTCGATATTGCCGTATGGCCGGTCGCGATGGATTTCAAGCGTTCGGATGTGGAAAACATGCAGGATGGGGAGATGGTGGTGACCTTCATCAACGGCGCAATTCGCAATTCGGAAGACCGCGAAATTGTCGAGATTCTGCGTCATAAGTCGCAATATATCGTGGCGTTCGGCAGCTGCGCACATTTGGGGGGAGTACCCGGAATGGGCAATCTGTATACGCGAGAGTCCATTATCGAATGCAGTTACATCGAGACTCCCAGCGTTGTCAACCCGGAGAAGGTCTGTCCCCAAGGAGAGGTGACCGTCCCGGAAGGGGTGGTGACTCTTCCCGTGCTGGAGGAGCGGGTATGGACATTGGACCAGACAATCGAGGTGGATTATTACCTTCCCGGTTGTCCTCCTCCGGTGGCGTTGATTGTAGATGGGGTGACGGCGTTTCTCACGAATCAGTTGCCGCCGAAAGGCTCTGTTCTGGGACCGAAACACGCGTTGTGCCTGGATTGCCCCAGAAAAGACACGAAACCGGAGAATATGCTCATCAAGGAATTCAAGAGACCCCATGAAACGGAAATCGATCCGGAAACCTGCCTCTTGGCTCAAGGATTGCTCTGCCTGGGACCTGCGACGCGGAGCGGTTGTGGGGCGGCGTGCATTAACGGTAACATGCCCTGTACGGGCTGCCTGGGACCGACCGACTCAGTGAGAGATTACGGAGCAAAGGCCCTGTCGGGGATAGCCTCGCTGTTCGATGCGGAAACCGAGGCCGATATCGCCCGGATCGCCGATCGAATTGTAGACCCTGCCGGAACGTTTTACCGTTACAGCTTGCCCGGATCACTTTTCCAGGGAAAGGTATTCCAGAAAGAGGGAGCACGATCATGACTCGGCATATTACCGTCAAGCCTATCACCCGGCTCGAAGGGCATGGAGTGATTGATATTATTCTCAACGATGCAGGGAATGTGGATCATGCCTATTTCCAGGTTCCCGAGCTGCGCGGTTTTGAAAAATTCGCCCAGGGGCGACCGGCGGAGGATATGCCGCAGATTACCTCCCGCATTTGTGGGGTCTGTCCCATGGCGCACCATATAGCCGCTACCAAGACACTCGACAACCTGTATCGTGTAGACCCGCCTCCGGCAGCCAAGAAGATTCGGGAACTGGTTTACAACACGTTTGTTTTTGAGGATCACACGCTGCATTTCTATTTCCTTGGGGGGCCTGATTTTCTGGTCGGTCCTGCGGCTCCGAAATCGGACCGGAACATTCTTGGTGTTCTGGGCAAGTTCGGATTGGAGATCGGTAAGAAAGTGATCGGGATGCGGAAAGAAATGCGCGACCTGATCAGCCTGATGGCCGGAAAGGTGATTCACCCTGTCTTTGGATTGCCCGGCGGAATTTCGAAACCGATGCGCCCGGAAGATCAGGCCCGGTTTGCGGCCGCGGCAGACAGGGGAATCGAATTCGCGCTGATGACTCTGGATGTTTTTCATAAAGTAGTGCTTGAAAATCCGGAGTATGTTGAGCTGATTACCTCTGATGCCTACACCCATAAAACCCATTATATGGGCCTGGTAGACAACAACAATCATCTTAATCTCTACGATGGACAAGTACGGGTCGTTGCGCCGGATGGGAAAGAAAAGGTGAAGTTCCCCATCGCCGAGTATCTGCAACATATCGGCGAACATGTGGAACCGTGTAGTTATATCAAGTTCTGCTTCCTGAAAGATGTCGGCTGGAAGGGATTCACCGAAGGACCCGACAGTGGGGTTTTCAGTGTCGCTCCTCTGGCAAGACTGAACGCCTCGGATCGAATGGCCACTCCGAAAGCGCAGGAAGCCCGCGAAGAATTCTACAAGACCCTCGGAGGAAAGCCGGTTCATCACACCCTGGCCAACCACTGGGCGCGTTTGATTGAAGTGCTGTATGCCGCCGAACGGATGAAAGAACTGGCGAACGACCCGGAGATTCTCAGCAAGGAAGTGCGTACCATTCCGAGGACCACTCCTCAGGAGGGAATCGGTGTGGTGGAAGCGCCGCGTGGGACTCTGATTCATCATTACCAGACCGATGAACACGGTGTTATTACGCACGCTAATCTCATTGTGGCTACGCAGAACAACTCAGCGCGGATTTCCATGTCGGTTGATAAGGCGGCGAAACAATGGATCAAAAACGGCCGGGTGGATGATGGGCTACTGAACCGTGTGGAGATGGCGTTTCGCGCGTATGATCCGTGCCACGGGTGTGGAACGCACGCGCTACCGGGGCAGATGAGCCTGAAGGTTCGCCTGTACGATGCGGAGCGAAACTTGATTCGGGAGATTCAGCAGGGTTGAGGGTGGCAAAGTCGAAATCTGTTTTATCAACCCCGACCTGAGCTTTCTCAGCAGTCAACCCCCACCTCACCTCCCCCGATCTTCGGGGAAGGAATAATGCTTCCCCCTGAAGATCGGGGGGAACAGAAGGGGGGGAGTCCAGGATTGCAGATGCCATAATTGTCCTCTGCTATGCTATTGCCCTGTAACCGAAATACTCTGACAATGTAATTTGGTTTGCTGCCGCAGGCTGGAAGCCTGTGCCACCCATGTTCTCCCCATCCCTCTGGGAAAGCGACTGTCTTGAGAGTGAAGGCACATCGGGTTGGGAGGAGCGATTGCCCGGGTGGCGCCGGCATCTTGCCGGTGACCTTTGGGACAACGGTATGTCAAGCCAATTCAGTTACGGAACATTATGTTCTTGCTTATCGCTTACGCCCGGAAGGAATCCTGCATTCATTCACAAGGATAAAAAACCATGAGTGAGCTGATCTACATGTTCGCAAGTCTTGCCGACCGTCATCGCGATGGGGTCACCAGCCTGGATGGGATGCGCCTGTTGTCCGACACGCTGCACCCGCTGGGTGTGAAAATCACCTGGATTGTCAGTCCGGAATCGGCACGGATCGCCCAAAAGGAGCTGACCCGGTGGCACGGCGATTTCGGTGATGATATTGCGGTTGCCACACCCGCTCTTGCCGGAAGTCTGGACGAAAAGAAGAAACAGATGGCCGCCACACGGGATGCCATTCAGAAGGCGCTCCCCTGGGCCAACCTGACCATCGCCGCCTGGGGACATCAGGACCCTGAAATCGTGACGGTGCTGGAGGATCTTGGATTCGAGGGATTGTGGGGATTCTGCTGGGAACAGATCGAAATCGACAACATCACGGATCGGGGTTGCCCGTGGGGATTCTATTACATGGATCGCGATGAACGTCTGCGCCCCGCTCGTCACCAGGGGAAACCATGTCGCGGCGTGATTGGGATGGAATGGACTGCTCGGGATTTGCTCAAGAGCTTTCATTCCGGGAATCCGTGCATTTATTCCACCGACCCGAATGATGTGGCGCGCGGCAGTATATGCTCCTGGGAAGACATTGAATACTGGAAAGGTATCGCCGACAACTACATTCAAAACACACGATACAACGATCATGTTTTCCTTTTGCAGCACCAGGAGGCGCATGAATCCGAACGGTCGGATCTGTGCCGGTGCTATACTGTGGAAGACATCAAAGAATCCGTAGCGATGCTGGACCGTTTTGTACGGCATCTCAAAACATTCCCCAAGATCAAAATGCTGACCCTGCAAGAGGCGGCACAGCTTTACCGCGGACGGTACGACAAGACTCCCTCATCTTACATGCTCTGGACGGATATCCCGACTCCACCGCCGAATCCCGATTACACCTGGAGTATGCCGACCGGCCCCTGGCCGAAAACCTTCCTGTTCTATGATTGCGATGCACAAATGATGTTTATCGAGAATAAGGTGGAGCCGGTTTGTGTCCGCAATTACCATCGGCCCTGGAAGCGAGAGGAGTATTTCGCGGAACCGTTCATTCCCAGAACAAAGCTGGTGCGGAATGTGCGCTATCATTGGGACCGTGAAATTGAAATCGAGGCCACCAGCCCGAAAGCAATGCCGTTCGGTCTCGCGCTGTGGGGAGATTATTCCCTTTACCAGTTGGGCGATTGCCCCGGCCTGATCGAGGGCAAAATGCTGCCCCATGAGCTGCTTTTCCTGCGGTATGACTTGCAGGAAGGGAAGAACGTCTTTCGCATCCAATTACGGGGGAAATAATAGGATCCCCCAGTAGGACAGGCCTCCGTGCCTGTCACCCCCGGTACAGTAGGACAGGCCTCCGTGCCTGTCACCCCCGGTACAGT
>JAKPRU010001157.1 GCA_029557025.1 Candidatus Omnitrophota bacterium
AGCGAAATCCCTCTTATTGCGGATCTCCATTCCTTTGAAATTGAATTCCCAGAAATCGAAGGACTGTCTCATACGGCATTCTCAAGTACAACGATCCTATCTGTCATACTCAATTACCTTCTCTGGGTATTCGATTTTTTATGCGTGCTGGTTCTGTCTTTTTGCGTCGCCTCCCTTCTCCCCTGCCCGACTCGCGCCCATCGAACGCTTCTGATTGCGCTGCTGTTTTCATCGGTGATTGTTCTCAGCGGATATCTTCTGTCGATTCTCCGCCTTCTCAATTCAAAATCGGCGTGGATTATCCTGCACCTGCTTCTTCTTACAATCGGCTTATCCCTCTGGAATCGAAAGCAACGGCCGCTTCACCTCCCCCCCGCCGAGGGCTTCCCTTCATTCCACAGTTTACCGACCTGGCTTCGCTGGATAATCGGCGCATTTCTGCTTGGGTTCCTGTTTGTTTTAATACTGAATATCTTTATTCCATTGTATTTCATCGGTTATCATGGAATTTCTTACCATCTACCACGAGTGTATTTTTACCTGCAACAGGGTTCGATGGCGCCCTATCCGACCCGGGATATCCGCCAGACGGATTTCCCCATGGTAACGGAACTCCATTTTCTCTGGGCGGTGTTATTCATGAAAAACATTCCGTTACTTTTTCTGTTTCAGTGGATTTCCCTGTTTTTGTCGGGGCTCGCGGTGTATGCGGCGTGCCGGGCCGTAACCGAAAATCGTATAGCCTGCTTCGCGACAGCGTTTCTCTGGGTCAGTGTTCCCGATATTCTTCTCCATGCGGCCTGGATCAAGAACGACACCTGGACCGCGGCGTACGCCATCACCGCTCTCGCGTTTCTTCTTCGAACCACCGACAGTTTTCTTGCCGGGATACTGGGCTGTGGAATGGCGCTGGGCCTGGCTGTCGGAACCAAATACACCGGACTGTTTCCTGCGGCGGGTATTTTTATAGCCGGAATAATGTTTTTGTACCTCAAGAAAGCGAATCGATCCGACTATCTGTACTACGTTATCGTGACCGCTACATTAGCCGTTCTGCTGGGAGGATACTCCTACATCGATATTCATTTTCGCGGGGCAGGACCTTCCGCGAAATATCCGTCTTCCTATACCTCATTCCGCCCGGATTATGTTCCCGTAAATGTCTTGCGCCTCGGCGGGGAATTGACCGATTCCCTTGTCCTCCCGTCGGCTTTTTCCGCTCATGCGGGAGAGAGCGCGTTTCCTGATTTGCGGAAGCCGCTGTTTCGATTTTTGAGCCGGGTTCCATTTTGCGATGTCTATGGAACTGCGGGATTCTGGGCCTGGGAGGGAAACCAACGACTGTATCGCCTGGGCGCCAGCCCGATCGGATTCTCTCTCGGGACATTGGTTCTCATGATTCTCGGATTCGGGACGGCCGTGCGCAATTTGCGGAATCCGGGTATCGTTGCGATTCTGACGGCGGGATCGATCGGTCTTGTCTTGCAGGCCGGTATCCTTCTCTGGCAGCCGTTGACTTTTCTGCGTTTTTACCTTCCTGTACTTGTTCTATTCTTTCCGCTTTCCGCGCTTGCAATCGAGCGATATTTCGGCCGATCATCCGTACTCAAATGGTTTGTTGTGATGACTTCCGTTATCGGCTCGTTATCCCCTATTCTTTATTACACAAATCAGCTTCGTTTGCACTATGATCCCAATTTGGTTACATTTTATGACCGGGCGATTTTGATGTTTCCACGGGATAAAGAGATTATGGAGTCCATGCGTCACTATCCGAAGGATATGCCGGTTGCCATTGAGGGCGGAATCATGGCGGAGCAATTATTGATCGGGGAGCATTTCGAGCGAACAGTTATCCCGGTAGAGAAAATTGCAGGAACGCAGGATATCCGAGAGATATTTGAGAAATATCCGGCGATTTCCATGGTTATTTTTTCGTTAGAGGGCATTTCTTCGCTGAAAGGTGTAGCCATACAGAAGATCGGGGATTCGTATGCCGCGGCGATTCGTTAGTGTTTTGTAAATGAACTGTTATTGTGGGGATTGTGTCTGATATCACAGGCTGGAAGCCTGTGCTACCCACTCTTGCCCTGGATTCCGGCTTTCGCCGGAATGGACAGAAGAATACTCCCTCTCCCACCGGGAGAGGGTTGGGGTGAGGGTCGGTCAAAGGATCGAAGGGAGACTCAGTTCACCAATTGAAATTTCATATCGTTCAGCATCTTATCCTGTATCGAGCGCAATGATTCCCTTCGTTTCTGCCCGGTAATTTGGTTTCTCGCCGCCGTTTGTGCCTCATTTTCGGGAAGGGGTTGAGCGGGAATTGTAGCGATTTGATGCAGAATCAATCCATAATCCGGCCCACGCACAATGCGGCTGGTTTCTCCGTCTTCGAGACCAAGCTGTACCTTGGCTATCGTATGTCCGAGCCGGTCAACAGGCATGGTTCCGATATCGCCGCCGTTTTCGGCAGACGGGTCTTCGGAGATATCGCGGGCGACATCGGCAAACTCCTCTCCCGCCTGGATGCGTTTGAGGGCTTCATTGAGTCGATCCTGAGTAGCCTCCTGTGCCAGGCGGATTTCCGCCAGTGAGGAGGCATCCCCGATACGGTCAAACACCTTGATGATCGCCAAGTGAACCTGCTCGGACGACATCAGGCGGTCGGGGTGGCTGCGAATAAAGTCGGCGACCTCGTTCTCCGTTACCTCGACCGGAGGAAGAGTCTTTTGGAGATAACATTTCAGGCACTCGCTTCCCTCCCAGAGAACGGTTCTTTTGAGAACTTGCGGGCTATTGGAAAATCCCGATTGATCCGCTTCCGACCGCAGTATCCATTCGCGCTGCAGGAACCGGACAAGATCGTCATCCGGTTCGGTATCCAATCCCATTGTTTCCGGTCCCCAGGGAAGAGTCTCTCGAAGAGCATTGAGGAAATCCCGGTCAAGGGTGGGTTCCGAACCGGCTGCCTGCTCTACAAGAGTTTTTTCCCTTTGCCAAGCCTTGCTGCGTGAACACGCCCGAGCAAGGGCCTCTCGTTTTTCCTCGAAGGTCGGAACGGGGTCCGGGGCAAGCGAAACGCGCCGGAAAATCTGAAATCCGTATTTGCCCGCAAACACACCGCTGATTTCTCCATCCTTGAGACGGAGAATATACTCCTCAATCCGTTTCGAGATCTTCCCCAGGGGAATCGGGCCGGA
>JAKPRU010001182.1 GCA_029557025.1 Candidatus Omnitrophota bacterium
GAAAAACTCGAAAACGAATACAATGAACTGATCAAAAATATTGACTATTTCCGACGGGTACTCGAAACCCCGGCCATGGTAATGGATATTGCCAAAAAAGAACTCCTTCGCATCAAGGAACGTTTCGGCGACGCACGCCGGACACAGATTGTCGGCGCCGCCGGGGATATTGATGTCGAGGACCTCATCGCCGAAGAAAACATGGTCGTCACGGTTTCCCACACGGGATATATTAAGCGGATCGCTACCTCTGTCTACCATCGCCAAGGCCGGGGCGGCAAAGGAATTACCGCCATGGGAACCAAAGATACCGATTTCGTAGAACACCTTTTTGTCGCCTCCACGCACAATTACATTCTGTTCTTTACCGACCGCGGACGCGCCTATTGGCTGAAAGTCTACGAGATTCCCCAGGGCGGACGACAGTCGAAAGGCAAGGCCATTGTCAACTTAATCTCCCTGGAAAAAGAGGAACAGGTCACCGCCATGGTTCCGGTCGCTGACTTTCAGGCAGACCGCTTCTTATTGATGGCAACCGAACGGGGAACGGTTAAAAAAGTTCGACTCGATGCGTTCTCTAACCCGCGCAAGGTCGGCATTATCGCGATCGACCTGGAAGAGAATGACCGTCTGCTGGGCGTTCAGATGACAACCGGAACCGATGAGGTAATTCTGTCTACGGAACAGGGCATGGCGATCCGGTTTGATGAACGCGACGTCCGTCCGATGGGACGGACCGCACGCGGGGTGTCGGGGGTAAATCTGGCCGAGGGTGACCGGGTCATCGGCATGGTGGCTACCCGCGCCGACTCGCAACTGCTGACCGTCACGGAAAACGGTTACGGGAAACGAACCCCTGTCGAGGCGTACCGGAAAATCCGCCGAGGCGGTAAAGGAGTTATCGATATTCAAACCAGCAAACGGAACGGGAAAGTCGTCGCCGTAATGGAAGTCCGGGAAGACGACGAAATCATGATGATTACCCAGAAAGGCATGGCTATCCGAACCCCCGTGGCCGGAATTCGGGAAATCTCCCGCAATACTCAGGGAGTCCGTTTAATCCGACTTAATGATGACGACCGTGTTGTTGCCGCCGCCAAAATCTGCGAAACAAACGGAGGGAACGGAAACGGCAGTAGTAACGACAATGGCAACGACAATAATAACGGAACGGACGAAGAGATACCCAATAGAATCGAAACCGAAGAAAACAGAGTAACCGAGTAATCGAATAACCGAACGCTTACGAAACTGCAAAGAATCTACATGGAAGCACGGAGCAGGTCTGTTACTCGCCCGACCTTCTCCCTCTCTCTACCTTTTTTCTTCAATGTGTAATTTTTAATTGACCTTATACACGCTCACTCCTCCCGATTTATACCACAACTCCATCTCCTTCGACTCAAGCGGCAGACGGGACCGGTACCGGTCCGTCTCCTGCCCGAACCAGGCATAGCCGATATTGTTTTCCCTGAAAAACATCCCGATTTCTCGCTCGCCCATCTGCCCCATCATGAATTTCGAGATGAGATACCGACGTTTCCGCCAGTCCGGTGTGATATGACAATGGCCCGCATACACCCGCATTCCGGTATGTCGCGGGATAAAATTCCCGGCTATTTCGGTTGACAGAATCCCTTTGTCTTTGTCGGCATAGCGATCCAATTGGTTCAGCGCACGGTATTCATCCGCCGTGAGAAAATACGGAGCCTCGTGGCCGGTTGCGGCAATAGTCATATTCCGCACCAGGAATAGATTCGTCGGTAGTATTAAAATAACCGCTGTGCCGCCGAGAATGCTCCAGGTCAACCGCGACGGTTGATATCGTTCCCGAATCCAGGGTACCCACTGCTCATACAGGCACCGCACTCCCAGGATCACCAGCGGGATCTGCACCCCCTCGGTCAGCCGTTTGGCAAATGGAATAACAGGCGTGGCATACATGAGCGGCAACACCACCGCAACCCAGAGGAACAGAAACAGCACATCCGACTCTCCTTTTCGAATTCGTGTCCAGCCGTTTCGATAAGTTAATGTCAGAATGAGTGGCAATCCGAATCCCAGCAGATACCAGATCGGCGCGGGAGTAGTCAACACATTCTGCGCGGACCACGCCGCCAGGCTGGGCGTCCGGAGCATCAACAATCGATAGACCAACAGCGGAACTCCGGCAGATATCACAAACACTGCCACACTGACCAAGATTCGCCGGAATCGTACAGCATTCCTCCACCCGTAAACTACTCCAAAACACACCGCCAGCGGAGCAATCACAAACAGGTCGTAAATATGCACAAACCCCAGGCAGATTGTAAAAACGGATCCCGATATGCAGGCGCGAAGATCATCGAGCGCAATAGTCCGGTACAGCCGGTCCATGATCTCTACCAGCATCCAGAGCGCGAGCGCGAAATGCGGCGAAACCAGCATGGAGTAGAACGTGTTCACGTCCGCGCTCCAGAGATCCATAGACATCCCCACAATCAGCGGTTTGTGACGAAGAATCTGCGGAATGCTGGGTTCATGAAGAATGGTCAGCCGGCCGAGCCCGGACCCCAGCGCGCACACCCCGAAGGCGATGCACCTTTGCTTTTCATCAGCCAGGAATCTCCCCAGAAATCGCCACAGCGCCGACAGAAAAAGAATAACGGCAACCGCATGGGACCCGTGATAGAGAAGGACCGCCGAAATACCGGTGTACCTCCTAACCTTGCCGAGACCAAACCACAGCAGGTGAAAATATCCCGGTTTCTCCGGGGAGGTGTGGTACAGGTTGACCGGAAGACCATCGGAGTCCGCAGCGGATCGCATCCACGCAAAATAGGACTGCACATCCTCCACATAATCCACGGCGCCTTGAAAATGAAACTCGTCTGAGGAGGATAGATATCCGGCAACGTACGGCACAGCCGCTGCACAAAACACAACAACGGAAATCAGCCATCTCGCCATATTCGCTTTCCACGAAAGGCGAGAAACCGATTCCGGGGCGGATTCATCAGCTTGATTCCGACAGTGGAGAGTCATGGGATTCCATTTTCTCACCTTGAATCAGGAATGGAATCCTGCTTGGCGGGGACAAACAAGAAAGTGTGGGAGGAGAACTCTTTCCCCCTCCCACACAACAATGAGGTGGGAGAAAACGCCGGATGAACAATCACTCGTAATGTCCCGGAACCCAGATTTTCTCTTCATATTCCCGGTAATAGCCGGATGGAACCTTGCGCACTTCGTAGTGTCCCTCGATGCGCCGGTTGCCGTCCCAGTATTCTTTCACCCACACCCGTTCAGTTGTGGTGGTATCAACCCATTCTTTCTTGACCACGTACTCGTAATGCCCGTCTATCCAGGTTCCCGAACCGCTCGAATACGCGATTCGATTGCTCTGTTCAATCCCCCGCCGTTCGGCTTTCATCTCCTGGTTCTCCATTATGGAACCGACCAGCGCACCGGTCAGCGCGCCGACACCGGCTCCGATCGCGGTGCCCTCTCCGGCACGACCACACTGGTGACCGGCAATTGCACCCAACCCGCTGCCCATTGCTGTCCCGACCGCAGTGGTTTCCAGCATTGTGCACCCCGTAAGAGTCAGCGGCACAGCAACCAGCAGAACCATACCAACCAGCGGAACAAGTTTCACATTTGTGTTCATGGCATCTATCACCTCTCCGTATGGAGATCCGGAACCTGTTTTTTGTTGTTATCTGACTTCAATTATACACAATCATATACCATTGTCAATGAAAATCAATACGTATGTGGAACTTTCTTTGCTTATTTTTCTGATAACGCAGATTATTCGATCATATCTATCTGTTTGATCAACACTTAAATGCAATTGTTCACATCTGTGGATTCATTGAGTTCTTTCAAACCAACCCAAGGCACAAGAACGCCCCTCCCGTGCGATTTATTGTTTTCCTCAACCCTGCATCCGCAATCACCAATCCGCAATCTTGTCGCATCCGACAAACAAAAAGCCCTCTCCCGCCCGAGAGAAGGCTCTTCCGAATTCCGTCTCAGAACCGCACGTCTCAGGCGTAGAAATTCACAGCCTGACCGGTCGCCTGTGCGGGCGCAAACTCCTGCATTACCTCAGGAACCTGTGCCGGGGGCGGAGGCGGAGGCGGCTCATTGGCCTCAACCGCCATTTGACGGGTCCTGACAGGATAATTCTGCTCGGTGCGTTCCATGCCGGTCGGTTCGCCCCTGTTGGCGCGCACGGCCTGACGGCTGACATTCAGGGTATCCATCCCATTGGTGGCATTCATTCCACCGGTTCGGCCGCCGGGACGCTGCTGTCTTTGAGCGGATTGTTGTTGACCCGCTTGGACGCCTTGTCCGGGCTGGATACCGCCCGGCCTGATCGGCGTCATCGGGGTCGTTCCTCGGATCGGATCTACCATCGCCTCTGCTCCTTTGCACACGTATCCCTCTCATAGTATAGCCCTTAGAAACGGGAAGTCAATGCGAAATTAGGGGTAAATACATAAGAACCGACAGGCCCAACGACAGGCATGGATGCCTGTCCCACCGTTTGCCCCCATTTTCCCCGGTGGGTCAGGCGTCCCTGACTGACGCTTGGGCGACCGGCGCCGACCGACAATTAAAAATGCAACACCACCCCCTCCGGGTCCGGCGTCTTGCGGGCGCGAACCAGTATCACAAAAACCGCGGTCGCGGCGCACGGAATAATGGACGCGGCGATAATAATTGGCTCAAACGAGATCTGCTCCGAAATCCGCCCGATCAGATATGTGGAAATG